>JBAUGC010000602.1:0-5076 GCA_049679485.1 Xanthobacteraceae bacterium | reverse complement strand
CGGCCCAGTGGTTCTGGTAGGTCACAGTTATGGCGGGTCCGTCATCACCGAGGCAGGCAATCATCCAAACGTAAAGGCGCTTGTCTATATCGCCGCATTCGCTTTGGACGCCGGGGAAAGCTGCGCCATGATTGAGGCAGCGGTGCCGCAAGCCTCCAAGGCGTTCAAGCCGGACAGCAACGGCAACTGGTGGATAGAACAGGAGCATTTTGCGGCTGACTTCGCGGCGGATCTTCCGAAGGATCAGGCACAGTTCATGGCTATTTCGCAGGTGCCGATCTCCACCGATGCATTCGCCCACAAAGTCACGAACCCCGCCTGGAAGACAAAACCCACTTGGTACATGGTGGCTACCGAAGACCGATCGATCAATCCGGAGCAAGAGCGCATGATGGCGAAGCGCGCGCACGCCACGACGGTCGAAGTGAAGGCCAGCCATGTGGCCTACATGTCCCATCCGAAAGAATCGGCCAAGCTCATCGAGGAAGCAGCCACCTCCGCGTCGGCCAATCAGTGAAGCGACGCTTTGTCGATTTTCGGCGAGCGCGATCATGGCGCCTTGTTGCAGACTGTGGGCAACAGGCGTAACGCGGTGCAATATGAGATTGGCAATCCGCTCACCGCCTCAAAGATGACCCGCCATCAGCTCCCCGCTGCTCTCTACGCGCCGCTGCGGGTAGTTCTGTTCGAGGACAAGCATGGTCGGGGAATCTTTGAATATGACAGGCCGTCGTCCTTCTTTAGCCAGTATGGCGATGAGCGCGTAACACAGGTGGGGCAGTATCTCGACGCCACTCTCCAAGCTGCTTTGCGCAACGCTGCCGACTAACGGTGGCGAGCACGCGCGCCTCCGGCTCCGCGGCCGTAATCGGACCGCGCGGTGGGATATTCCTAAATCGTGGGATAAAATTTCGCTGATGTGCAGCGCAACAACATTGACCACCGAATGGCAGAGATGGGTCATTCGCTACACGTTCACTGCGCGCAGAAAATCACTCAATGTCTGGAATGTCTCGAAAGCGGACGTAAATTTAGAGCCGCCCACGCGCTACATCGCTTCAAACAATGCGCGCAGACCTTCACGATACGTCGGGTAATCAAGCGTGACGCCGAGCGCGCGCTTGAGCTTGTTGTTGCGCACGCGCCGGCAATCCTGCCAAAAGCTCAGGGCCATCGGCGACATCGACGGGGCGGCTTTTTCGAACGGGACTTCCGGCGGCGGGTCGCGGCCGAGGAGTTGCGCCGCGAACGCAAGCGGATCGCCGGCAGGGCTCGGCTCGTCGTCGGCGACATTGAAAATGCCGATGGCGCCGTGGGCAAACACCGCATCGATCGCCTGCGCGATATCGCCGACGTGGATGCGATTGAACACCTGGCCGGGCTTGACGATGCGCCGCGCATCGCCGCGCGTGATCTGGACGAGCGCGTTGCGTCCGGGTCCGTAGATGCCGGCAAGGCGGAGAATCGCGACGGCTTTGTGAGCGCGCTCGCCGAAGGTCTGCCACACTTGCTCGACGGCAAGCCGTTCGCGCGCGCGCTCCGAATCCGGCCGCGGCGGTGTTGCCTCGTCCACCCACGCGCCGCCATGGTCACCATAAACTCCGACGGTGGACAGATACACGATCGACTGCAGCCGCTTCGCGTGCGTCAACGTTTCACCGAAGGCGGCCAGCACCGGATCGCCCTTCGCGGTCTGCGGGATCGAGACCAGCGCCGCATCGGCTTCGCCGATGGCGCTTGTTAGTTCCGGCGTCGCCGCAACGCCGTTGAAGGCCAGGACCTTCGGCCGGCCGCCGAAGCGCGCGTTGAGAACCGCAGCGCGTTCGCTGCCGCGAACGGTGCCGATGATGCGATCGAAACCGTCGCCGAACCTCGCGACGAAGTGTTCGGCGGAATAACCGAGCCCGAAACAGACAAGTTTGGACATCGGAGCCTCATAGCAGCGCGGCGTTCCATTCGTCGATCACGTCGGCATCCGTCTCCGCTGCGCGACGCGTGGCGGCGCAACTCGCAAGCCGCGAACGGTCTAGCCTGCTGAGCGCCCAAATCGCCGCACCACGCACCAGCGGCGACGGATCGTCAAGCAAACGCTCGGCCTCGCCTTCTAGCGCGGCCTGGCCCGAATTGCCGATGGCGATCAGCACATTGCGCACAAAGCGCGCGCGGCCGATGCGTTTGACGGCGCTCCTGGTGAACAACGCGCGGAAGGCGGCGTCGCCGAGCTTGGCCAATTCGGCGAGCGGTGGTGCGCGTAATGCCGCGCGCGCGGCAAGCTTTGTTTCCCGACCGGCCTGCGCGAATTTGTTCCACGGGCAAACCGCGAGGCAGTCGTCGCAGCCGTAGATGCGGTTGCCGATGAGCGGGCGCAGCGCGTGTAGGATCGGGCCCTTATGCTCGATAGTGAGATAGGAGATACAGCGCCGCGCATCGAGACGATAAGGCGCGGGAAACGCGGCCGTCGGGCAGATGTCGAGGCAGGCGCGACAGCTGCCGCAATGATCGTCTTCGGGCGCGTCGGGCGGCAGATCGAGTGTGGTGAAGAGCGCGCCCAGGAACAGCCACGAGCCGTGCTCGCGCGAGACTAGGTTGGTATGTTTGCCCTGCCAGCCCAGGCCGGCAGCTTGCGCCAGCGGTTTCTCCATGACCGGCGCAGTGTCGACAAAAACTTTGACGTCGCCGCCCGCCTCGTCGATCAGCCAGCGTCCGAGAGCCTTGAGCCGCGGCTTGATCACCTCATGGTAGTCGTCGCCTTGGGCATAGACCGAGATGGCGCCGCGCGCGCGTTCCCGCAGGATCGCGAGCGGGTCGCCGCCGGGACCGTAGTTGATACCGAGCATGACGATGGTGCGGACTTCGGGCCATAGGATTTTAGGGTCGGCGCGGCGATCGGCGTCTCTCGCCATCCAGTCCATATCGCCGTGCGCACCGGTCGCCAGGAACTCCTGCAAGCGCGCGGCCGCCGGCGGGATTGAATCCGGCCGCGCGAAGCCGATCGCGTCGAAACCCTCTGTGCGTGCAACTTCGGCGAGTTTGCTCTTGAATGTGGCCGCGGCGGAAGGCGTCAGAAGTCGAGGTTGGCGTAAGTCGCCGACGGCGGCAGGCCGGGCAGCGTTTCGCCGAGCAACGCGCGGAACGAGGGCCGCGACTTGATCCTCGCGTACCAGGCTTTGGCGGTTTCGTCTTCGTGCCACGGTACATCGCCCAGGTAATCGACGGCGGACAGATGCGCCGCCGCGGCAAGATCGGCATAAGTCAGGCTATCGCCGGCCAGCCAATCGCGCTTTCGAGCGAGCCAGCCGATGTATGACAGATGGTACTTTATATTGCTGCGCGCCGCCCGCATGATCTCCGTATCGGGGGCGCCGCCGCCTTCGCTCGCCGGAATAAAGCGCTTATAGACGCGCTCCGTGACCAACGCGGCGCTGACCTCGGCGAAGAATTTATCGTTGAACCAGCTCATCAACCGGCGGATTTCGATACGTTGCGCCGGTTCGCGCGGCATTAGCCGGGGCAGGGCGCCGGTCGTCGCCCGGCTCTCGTCGAGGTATTCGGCGATGATGGCTGCTCCCGGTATCGGCGGCACGCCTTCTTCGACCAGGACCGGCGTGGTTCCCGCGGGATTAAGCATGAGGAACTCCTCACGCCGTTCCCAAGTTCGCTCCTCGACGAGGCGCGGCGTCGAACCGATCTCCTCGAGGATCAGCCGGACGAAACGGGAATGCGGACAGGAGAAGTGATGAAACAGGGTCAGCATGCTATCGGGTGTGAGCAATTCGACTAAACCGCGTCGCGCACGAAGGAGCCCCGCGACGTCGAAGCGCTCCCTTATAGGCAAAGCAATTTCGCAGCAACCAGCGCAGGGAACTTGTACCGCCGTGCTTGTTGAAGGAGCGGTCCCCGCCTTGCCAGAACTTTGACGCTCGGTCACAAGTCTGCCTACGATTCGTGCCACTTTTATCGGATTGGGCGCGCGCCGCGCCTTCCTCCCCTGTGGAGCTCTCATTCATGACGCTCGATTTCATCAAGGCGATCATCCTTGGGGTGGTCGAGGGACTGACCGAATTCATTCCGGTCTCATCCACCGGACATCTCCTGCTAATGCAGCAGTTTTTTGGCTTCAGCGACGACGATTTCGGCAAAAGTTTTGCGGTTCTCATTCAGTTCGGCGCGATCCTGGCCTTGCTGTCGATCTATGCTGTGCGGCTGTGGCACTTGTTTCTTGGGATGTTCAACGATCCGCAGGCGCGGCGCTTTATCATGGGCGTCCTGCTGGCCTTTTTGCCGGCGTTGGTGATTGGGGCGACGGCCTACAAATTCATCAAAGAGGTACTGTTCAACCCCTGGATAGTGTGCGTGTCGCTGATCGTCGGCGGTCTGGTGCTGTTGTGGGTCGATCGGCTCGATCTCAAGCCGCGTTACCAGGAAGCGACCACATTCACGCTGCCGATGTATTTTATCATCGGGCTGGCGCAGTGTCTCTCGATGATACCGGGCGTGTCGCGTTCGGGAGCGACCATTGTCGCCGCGATGCTGCTCGGCGCCGAGCGTCGCGCCGCCGCCGAATTTTCGTTCTGGCTCGCCATGCCGACAATGGCCGGCGCGTTCGCCTATGATCTCTACAAGAACCACGGCCAAATGAGCCACAGCTACGTGATGATCGTCGCCGTCGGCTTTATCGTTTCTTTCATCTCCGCCTGGTTCGTGGTGAAGACCTTCCTCGGCTATGTATCGCGGCACGGCTTTACGCTTTTTGTCGGCTGGCGGCTCGCAGTCGGCGTGGTCGGCCTTATCGCGCTTTCGCGGGGGCTGTGAAACCAGCCTCGATCCGGGCTAAGATGACGTTGCGTTGCGATATCGTATCCCGCCGGAGCGCCGTCAGGAATGGATGTCGAGCAGTGGCTGCGAGGATTGGGCTTTGGTCAGTATGTGCCGGCGTTTGCCGACAACGATATTGATTTTGCCGTTCTCGGACAGCTCACGGACGCGGATCTAAAAGAACTCGCCGTCAACTCTCTCGGCCATCGCCGGCGATTGCTGTCGGCGATCGCCGAGCGCGGCACGGCGCCGCCGCCGAAT
>JBAUGC010000601.1:0-2728 GCA_049679485.1 Xanthobacteraceae bacterium | reverse complement strand
CCGGCGGTGCACTCGACTCCGGCATCGGAAATGGCACGCTGGTGGCCGGCGGCAACAACGAGCAGATCCATATCGGGGCCCATGGCAGCGATACGATCAGCGGCTCGAACAGCACCAGCAATGCGGTGTTCTTCGACAGTCAGGCCTACGGTACCGGCTCGGGTATTACTATCGCCACCGGGACTAACGGAGTTACGACTGTCGGCTTCGCCGACACTGGTCAGCACTTCACGATCAGCGGTATTCAGACACTGAACTTCTCCGACGGCCACGTCGTCCATCTGTAAGTCGGCTCAGGGCCCGTATCTTTAATAAAGCGCCTCGCGTCACCGCCAGGCGCTTTTATTTTTTGACACTGAAGGTTATTTCGCCTCACTCCTGTTAGACGCCGTTGCAGGGTCGCCTCGACCGCGCAAATCTTCGAACCGCCAAGTGGCTGAAATCCGTTCCGGTCTGCATAGCGGCAAGGCCAATGGGTCGCCAATGCGTGAAGGCGGCGTTGTTGCGTTTCGCGAACCTCGACGATGGTGCGTTTGACCGCGCCAATCGATACAAGACAGCCCTGTGGCGCCAGATCGGCCAAAATCCTGTAACGCTCGACTTCTTGCGGCGGACCGGTTAACTAGCCGCGCTCGTGGCTCGCTGATGCTGTTCGCAGGCACTCAATGCCGCCAGTAAGCCACTCAGTTGCCGTTCTCATCACTGTGCGATCGGCAATGATGATCAAGGGATCGACCGGCGCCTTCGCTATTGGTCGGAACCTTGGATCGTGCTGGGAGTTCGCAATAGACAGATATCCGGCACCAAAGGAATTCTGAATGGTCTTGCGCGCCCGAGAATCCCTACACAAGCTGCCCAGCAGCAGTGCTTCTTCATGGCGATGGCGCGGCATGCTTAGTTTGTCGGCTGTAGCAGTGTTTCTCGTCGGCATCACGGTAGGCGCCTTAGCGCTCGGGCATAAGGACGAACCGCCGTCGCGGACTGCTCTTAACGGCGGGACCGCCGAACTTTCATTTTTCTTGAGTGGCGCGCCGGCTGACCCGAAGAAAGAACTGGCACCGGCAAAACGTTGCTGCTGAAGCTGCGTGAGGCTCCTCGGCCGCCCCTCAAAACCGATCCGCCCTGTGGCCCTCACCGGATGCGTACGTTAGGACGACAACGGCGATTCCTAATTTGATCGACATTTTTCAGCTCCCCGATCGATATTGAGTCGCGTACTTCCATTCTACAGCGGATATCGCAATCGGGACACGAATGGCGTGATGCGCGTCACACTCGCGCTCATAAGTTTGGCCTAAAATGGCGGCGCCGAGTAGGCCCGAGCAATTTCACCCCGAGCCTCTCACAGATCCGTACGTGAACCTCTCGATTCATACGGCTCGTGTCATCGCACGAAGGCTACCGCCTTCCGCTGAAGTTCGGGCTCCTCCTGGTTGGACCCAGTTGGCCCAAGCTCAACGGCGATGACCTGCCCCCTTTGCTCCACGGGCATTACCCCGCTTCGTCACTACTACGGGGCAGTCCGCCCCTCTCCGGCGCATCAGTACTTCGGCCTCGCGGTTGCAGCCGCTTGTGCCTTTTCCCTTGGCATCGCCGGCCAGGTTCTCACGTTCCGTACAAGAGCCAGATTGAGCTTCGCGCCGCCTATATGCCGGATGCCGCTTGGGCAGTCTCAGGCATCCCCCAAGCTGATCCCAGAGGCAGGGTCAGCCCTTGGTTTTGACATCGCCTAATCCGCTTTCGACACTTCTGCAGCGGTTCGCTTGCGCTCGCCTCTCTCAATCATACCTGTCGAAATCTCGTTTCGACTTTTCCGCAACGTTCACCACCGTCGCTTTTGACGACAGCAGCTTGCGGTGGCTTGAGATCAACACCTGATTGTCGACCTCGAAGGGCCCCCCTTCATCTCTGGTACAGTTGCGCATCGCCGTGTGGACCGGCGCTACCTCGTGACACAAGACCCATCTCGGACATTGGCGGCCGCGATAGACACACTCGACAGCCAGCCATAAACTCGTACCGATCAGCCCTTTTCGGGAGAGTGTTCTGCATGGCCGAGGAGCGCCTGCAAAGAAGGCTTGCGGCAATCCTGTCGGCCGACGTGGTGGGATATTCGCGCCTCATGGGCATGGACGAGGCCGGAACGCTGTCCCGGCTCAATGCCTTGCGGCGTGAGTTGATCGACCCGACGATTGCCGCCCATTCAGGTCGTATCGTCAAGCTCATGGGCGACGGCGCGCTGGTGGAATTCGCCAGCGCCGTTGACGCTGTCACCTGCGCCGTCGAAATCCAGAAACGGCTTCGCGAGCACGATGCCAGTGGCTTGGATGCCAATCCGATCCAAATTCGGATCGGCATCAACGTTGGCGACATCATTATCGATGGCGAGGATATCCTCGGCGACTGCGTGAACATCGCTGCGCGGGTCGAGGGCATCGCCGAGCCTGGCGGCATCTCGATTTCCGAGGACGCTTGGCGGCAGGTGCATGGCAAGGTGACGGCCAACTTTATCGATCTTGGCGAGCAGAGCTTGAAAAATATTGCTCGTCCGGTGCGCGTCTACCGGTTGGACCTACCGCGGAAGGCAGCTTCCGGGCCGGAAGCGGCAAGACCACTCGCGCCGCCCAGCAAACCCTCGATTGCCGTTTTGCCCTTTACCAACATGTCGGGCGACCCGGAGCAGGAATATTTTTCCGACGGTATCAGCGAGGACGTCATCACTGATCTG
>JBAUGC010000600.1:0-11411 GCA_049679485.1 Xanthobacteraceae bacterium | reverse complement strand
CGGCCGCGGCCGCCCCGAACCGCCACGCAACGCCCACTGAGGCCACCCCCCGATGCGCCCCTTAACCCCCGACCGTGCGAGAATACCGGCATTTAGGGGTAAGTCGAGTTGTGTCTTAGTTCATGGCAAGCTTTGAGAGCATTCGCCGACCGTTGCATCAAATCATCAGATGATATAGCATCATCCGATGCGAACGACCCTTTCGATCGATGATGATGTACTGAACGCGGCGAAGGAAATGGCCGCAATCCAGCGGACATCGGCAGGGAAGATCATCTCAGAGCTTGCCCGGCGCGCGCTAACCCAGCCGGCTGACGGAACACTAATCCAGCGCAATGGCTTTTGGGTGCTACCGAAACGCGGCGGTCTGGTGACTTCGGATCTGGTCAAGCGATTAGCTGAAGACGATCGCTGAAAGCTGTGCGGGCTTTATTCGACGTCAACGTGCTCATCGCTATGTTGGACGAGCAGCATGTTCATCATGGCGCCGCACATCAATGGTGGCTCGCGAACCAGCGCGAAGGCTGGGCATCGTGCCCGCTCACCGAGAATGGGTTTGTGCGGATCGTCTCGCAACCAGGCTACGCCAACCCGGTGCCGACGAGTTTCGCCATTGGTCTGCTCGGGCGGCAGATGACCGAGACCGACCACGCTTTTTGGCCCGATCGCATTTCCATAGGCGACCGGGACCTTTTCCACCACGATCGCATCGTCAGTCCCAGCCAGTTGACCGACATCTACCTGGTCGCGCTGGCCATCACGAATGAAGGACGGCTCGTGACATTCGATCGTTCGGTCCCTTTGACTGCGGTGCGCGGCGCAAAGGCGCGGCATATCGCGGTCATTTGACCAACAAGAGCCGGGCTGACCTGCGAAATCACAGTAGGTAGCGGCTTTCGCGCGCTGTATAAATCTGTGTTGCAACCCGGGACTGACTCATGACCGCTGAAGCTTCCACGGCCGATCGATTAGCCCGCCCCGCTGACGTTTCGCAGCGGCGGTTGGCGATCGGCTTTCTTAATGTTGCCCACGGGCTCGATCACTTTGTGATGCTGATCTTCCCGATGGTGGTGATCGAGCTGCAAGCCTTTTATCGCCTGTCCTATTCCGAGCTCATCGTGTTTGGCACAGCGTCCTTCATCGCGTTCGGATTATTCTCACTGCCGGCGGGCTGGCTCGCCGACCGCTGGAGCCGCCGCAATATGATGGTCGCGTTCTATATCGGCTGCGGGGCGTCGCTCGTTGGCGCCGCGTTCGCGCCGTCGCTCTATGCGCTCGCTACCGCCTTGTTCGCGCTCGGCATCTTCGCGGCAATCTATCACCCGGTCGGCACGGCGCTGGTGCTTGAAAACGCCACCCAGCGCGGCCGGACGCTCGCGTTCAACGGCGTTTGCGGCAATCTCGGTATCTCGCTTGCGGCCGCCATCACGGCAGTGCTGACCGCGGCGTTCTCCTGGCGCGGCGCGTTCCTGGTGCCGGGCATCGTCTGCATTGCCACCGGCCTGGCGTATCTTCGCTTCGTGCCTAACGAGGCGCGACATCGGGCGGCGCGCAGTGCGGCGCCGGACGTTGCGCTGTCGCCCGCGGCTGCCGCCGCGATCTTCGGCCTCTTTGTGGTGGTCGCGCTGTGCGCCGGGCTCGTGTTCAACATCATCTCGATCGCGCTGCCGAAGATCATCGACGAGCGCGCCGGCGGCGATATTTCCCTCCTTATGATTGGCGGCCTTACTACGGCGGTTTTCCTTTGCGGCGCGATCGCGCAGATGGCCGTCGGCCGCATCGTCGAGCACGTCCGGTTGCACATCCTGTTCGCGATCCTCGCCGTGATGCAGTTCGCGAGCGTGGTGTGGGCGGCGTTTGCTGCCGGCAAAATGCTGCTGGTCGCGCTCGCCTGCGTGATGACCGCAATTTACGGACAGATCACGGTCAACGATCTCGTCATCGCCCGCTATACCGCCGATGCCTGGCGAGGCCGCGTCTATGCGGTGCGCTATTTCCTCACCTTTATGGTCTCGGGGGTGGCGGTGTCGATGATCGCGATCCTGTACGGCCGTGGCGGCTTCGATCTTATTCTCGGCACCACCGCCGTCGTGGCGCTGGGCTTTTTGCTCGCGGTGCTGGCCATCGCGCTGATCGCGGCCAACGTCGAAAAGGCGCGGGTGCCGCATCCCGTCCCGGCGGAGTAATTCATCGCCATAGCGAGGAGCGCCGCGACGACCCTCCTACGCTCGCTCCGAGCTTAGGCGCGTCGGCCACTGCCCGCTGGCAATCACGTGATAGCGTTGCCGCCTAAGCAGGCGAGGGATGCCGTGCCGCCAGCGCCATTCCGATCAGCGCCACGCCGCCGAACACCATATTGATCCCGACCAGGAGACCGAGCGCCCAAACCGCCGTTCCCGGTAGCCCGGAAAAAATGATTGCGGCGAGGATCAGGTCGACGATGCCGCTGAACAGCATCCAGCCCCAGCGTCCGGTGAGCTGATTGCGGTGCTCGATGGCGTAAAGGATCGAGGCGATGCCTTCGACCACGAAGAACGCGATCAGCACCAGCGTCAGCGATACCGCGCCGCTGATCGGCCAAAGCAGCAGCACGATGCCGGCGGCGATGGCGATGATCGCCGAGATCAGCGCCCACCAGAAGCCGGGCGCCTGGCGCGCCCAAAACGTCGTGATCAAGCCGAGGATGCCGCTGACCAGAAAGATCCAGCCGATGATGATGGTAAAGGCAATCGTGGCGATCGGCGGTAGCACGATCGCGGCAATGCCGAGCAGGACTAAGATGATGCCCTCGACCAGGAACATGACCCAGTGCTGGTGGATCGCGCTGGCGACGGCGCGCCCGATGCTCTCGGCCTGCGTTTGATTCATTGTCATGATCGTCTCCCTTGAAGTCTAAGCGCTGATTGTTTGGTTCTGCCGGAAATAACCGGCTGGTTGCAGAAACAGGAGGCTTTCGGTTACGAAATCGTTGCAGCGATGGTTTTGGGAGCCATCCTTGGAATCGCGCTGCAGTCTGGCACAAAAGCGCCCCTTGCATAATAGCGCGGGCGTGCCCATTTAGGGTCGAGCGACGTCGAGCCTCTAATGGGGGTTCCGTTGTGGGACGGCTACGGTTACGACGGGTGACGCCGGATGTACGCGCACCTGATCGTTTCGTGGCCGTTAGCATTTTCGCCCGGCGCCCCCGCGCGCAGGCGTTCGAATCCCTCCAATTTATGTCATAAAACTGCAATCAAGCGCCGTCATGAGGTTGAAATAATTGGGTGAACAGCAGGGGACGATATGCCGGATACGAATATCGATTTCGGCCTGTTGGCGGGGGCAGGGGCGCCGGTCCGAAGTTTCAAGGCCGGCGACGTCATCTTCAGGGAGGGCGATCCCGCCGAGGAGCTGTTCGTTGTCCAAACCGGCAGCGTCGAAATCCGCCTCGGCAACCGGCTGCTGGATACCCTGCCTGAACGCAGCATTTTCGGCGAAATGGCCCTGATCGACCACGGTCCGCGCAGCGCCACGGCCATCGCGGCAACCGATGCGACGCTGGTTCCGGTCGGCGAGAAGCAGTTTCTTTTCCTGGTGAGCCGAACGCCTTACTTCGCGCTAAACGTGATGCGCGTGCTGGTGCAGCGCCTGCGTACCACCAACACGGTGATCTACTGAGGCAATCGCGAACGGTGAATAGCGAGGCATCCTTCGTTACTTGCCACTCCCCATTCGCTATTCGCCGTTTTTCAATCTCTCGATCAATGCCATCGCCGCCGCTGGCGCGCGGATTTTGCCTTCATGAATTACGTAGGCGAAGACGTCGCGCGGCGTGATTTTTTTGGGCTCATGAGCCGGATCGATACGCGGCAGGTCGTCCGGCATTTGGCCGGATGCCCAGGTTCGCAAACGCTGAGCCCAGGCATCGAGTTCCTTCGGCGGATAGGCAGTCGGTATCGTGTCCCGCCCCTTTTGCAGGCGCGCATAGACGAATTCGCCCGGCAGGTCGGCGAGCGAGGGATAGGTCGCATGGTCAGTGAATACGACCGGCGTGTTGAATTGGCGGAGTAGGGCGACGAAATCCGGCGTGCCAAAGCTTGCGTGCCGCACTTCCACCACGTGGTGCAGACGCATTCCGTTCGCCTCCGCCGGCAAGAGTTCGAGGAATTTTCCGAAGTCTGAAGCATCAAATTTTTTGGTCGGCGCGAACTGCCACAGCATCGGTCCAAGCCGATCGCCGAGTTCGAGCACGCCGGAATTCAGAAACCGCTTGATGGAGTCGCCGGCTTCGGCAAGGACACGCCGGTTGGTGGCAAAGCGCGGCCCCTTGACGGAAAAGACAAATCCGTTGGGCACCGTGCCCGCCCATTTGCGGAAGCTCTCCGGCTTTTGCGAGCCGTAGAAGGACGCGTTGATCTCGATCGAACTCAGGTGGCTCGCGGCGTATTCCAGTTCCTTCGCTTGCGCGAGACCCTTTGGATAAAACACGCCGCGCCACGGCTCGTAATTCCAGCCGCCGATGCCGACAAAGATGTGACCGCGCTTCATTGCCATGACGGTGGTTTCTATAGTGGCTCGTATCACGCTTGGCGGCCAGTCATACCGCCGTCACGCGCCATCGCCATAGTATTAGCGTACCCGGCGGCGGGTTTCGACCCGGTGCCGGTCGCGGGCACGGTGAGCCGGTGACGCCGGATGAACGCGCACCGTTCATTCGTGGTCGTTGTTTTTTGATCGTATCGCGTATTTTATCGTATCGCGTAACTTTCCCTGTTCGTGTCCCAGACACGGAGGAAGGCCCGGGATTTCCGGGCCTTCTCAGTTTTTGCCCGGCGGCATGTTGCACCCAAAACGCCACAGCAAAAGACCCAATCACTTGAACGTCACCAGCGCATTCGGCGCCGGATAGTCGTTCCTGAATGGCCGCTGCGGGCCGATCGCGCCGAAACTGATGGCGTTTGGCGAACTCACATTGGCATCGACCGGCCCGCTCGCCTCGCCCGCAGTAAACTCATACGGCACGCCGTTGCCGGCAAGGAAAGACGGCTGATCATCAATATGCATGTGCAGATGCGGTTCGGTTGAACTGCCGGTGTTGCCAACAAGGCCGATGACCTCGCCGGCGCGAACCTGATCCCCGACCTTCACCCGTACCGTGCCGGGACGCATGTGTGCATAAAGGACGAAGCGGTGCGGTGCGATCTCGACCACGGCGTGATTGCCGGCGGCGTTGTTGAAGTCGATCGGGAAGGCGTACTTGCCGGAGTGCGGTACGTTCTCCGGCAGACCGTCAGCCATGTCGACCACTTTGCCGTCGGCGACGCCGTAGATCGGCTGGTTGTAACAAAAGTAGCTTTCGTTCTTATCCTCAGGGCCCTTCCAGGTGGTGCGTACGCCATCGACCGTCTGATATTGCACCCAGTCGATGGCGTAGCGCTGGGCGAGCCAGGCATGTCCATTGTCGATCAGAACGGCGCGGCGATGCGCCGCGTCCGGGCGATTGTTCACCGAGTCCCCGGCAATCCAGTCACCGCGCAACGGCGGCGCCACGACGATCGGGCTTTCGTCGGCAACCGGCAGCGGTGTGGGCGTGATGTCGTGGGAGCCGCCGTTGTCATCGAGCACGCGCAGTGAATGTCCGATCGCACGCGGAACTTTAGCGTCGCCCATATCGAGCAGGAAAAATATCATGACCGCGCGCCCGGCTTCGATCGTGCGATCGGGTGGACCTTCCGCCGGCGCCGGCACTCCGAGGTGACTGATCATTGTCGCCAACGGCTTGCCGGAGAATTTGGACTGCATCGCTCCGGCTTCGGCATCGATTGCATCGAGCACATAGGCACTCTTCGAGAAGTTGGTGATCAGCATCTCGTAGACGAGCCGTGTCGAGCCGTACTGCACAATCGGCGCCGGCTGCGACAGGAAGGAGATATTGAGTTGCGGCGGGCGCGGGTCGCCGGCGAAGGTGGGGCAGGTCCCGATTCCGAGAGCGAAGCCTAGAACGAGACAGCGTCCAATCGTCCGCATGAAGTATTCTCTCCACTTGCCCGCTCAAGGCTAATACCGCCGCAGACCTATCGCCATGACGGAGCGGCCGCCTCGGAAGTTGTGGTCAAAGGCACCTTAATACGGCCGATCACGACCCCGTTCACGACCGCTGCGTAAATCCGGCGAGCGGCATTGAACCTTGTCCCGGGCAGCTCCGACCAATGGGTACCGAAACCCATACCCTGGAGAACGTCCATGTCACGCACTCTCATTCTTACCCTCGCAGCCGCGGCTACGATCACCGTTGCCTCGTTTGCGTCCAGCGCGTCCTACGCCCGCGGCTTCGGCGGCGGCGGTCATGTTGGCGGCGGCGGACACGTTAGTGTCGGTGGCCATATCGGCGGCGGCGCCCGTATTGGCGGTGGCCGTGTTGGTGGCCGCGTCGCCCTGAACGGCGGTCGGATCGGTCACCCCGGCTACGGCGGTTACCGCGGCTACCGCGGTCGTGGATTTGTGGGCCGTCCTGGCTGGGCCTTCAATCATCACGGGCACTGGATATTCCGTGGCGGCCGCTGGATCGTCGTCGACCCGGTGGTGGCCGATGCGGGTCCGGACGTTGCGCCAGCGGCTCCGGTCGTGGCTCCCGTCGCCAGCTCCGGCCCGTGCACCTGCCTGACCAAGACCTACACGCCGGACGGTCTCGTGATGTTCGCGGACGTCTGCACCAAGGAAGCGGCCTCGGCGCCACAGAACTGAAGATGCCGACGACCTAACCTTCTTGTTACATCGAATTCAGAACCGCCTGCGGCCCTACCGCAGGTGGTTCTTAATTGCTCAGCGCATCCCGGGAGAGGGTCAGGCCGGGGAGAGCTCGCACTCCTTCTTTGCCAGCGACATGTTGTGCGGCAGGAAGTTCTGCCAGCGGTCGCCGACCGGAACGTTGGTATCGGCGAGACTGCGCACCTTCGAATAGTCCGCGATGTTGAGCCCGAACGGATCCTGTCCCGCTTCGTGACGTCGCACGGATTCGAGCAGGCGATGGCGCAGGCGCACGACGGCGGCGTCAGCCGCCACCAGCATCTCCTTTTGCCGCTCGACGATCGGCCCCATGGAGACGCCGATGCTGGCGTCTTCCGGCACGAGCCCGCTTAGGCCCGACCAGGCAACGTCCATCTTCGAGCGGTCCTGGCCGAACAGGTTCTCCTCGGTGGCGCGGTACTCGCAGTCCTTCTCGTTCCACAGTAGCTCATTGTCGAGCCCGAGCACGCCGCGCATTTTCTTGCGGTCGAACGATTGCGGGCCGTGCGCGACGACATAGGTGCTGGTGCGCACGTCATCCTGCGGTACTTCGAAGACGAAAAACTGGTAGCGCGTCAGCGGGATGATGCGGCAGGTCGGCAGGATCACGGCGGTGACGCGCACGCTGTGGGTCTTGCGGCCATTTTCGGTGCGCGGGCCGCTGCGCTTGGCGGCGTAGTGGTAGCCGTATTCGGTGTTCTCGATTTCGATATCGGGGGCATTGTCGTCGACGGCCAGTGCTACCGACGTGTAGTCCGCGGCGTCCGGCACGTGCTCTGGCTTGGTCTTCCATGACGGGTTAGCGAGATTGCAGTGTAGAATGCCGACATGCGAGGAGTCGGCGCCGCCCTCGAACAGCTGCAAATAATTGGCCGGCGTGTTGATGCGGAACACCAGCCGGTTCTCCGGGGGACCATCGAAGAACTCGTACTTCTGAAACGGCGGCTCTTTGTCGACCGGCCCCACATAGGCCCACACCATGCCGCCCGCCTCACGCACCGGGAATGCCGGCGCCTTGATGCGGTTGCGAAACCGGTCGTCGCAATGGTTCGGGGTCTCCTGGATGGTACCGTCGACCCCGAATTTCCAGCCGTGATAGAGGCAGCGGATGCCGTTGTCCTCCACGCGCCCCATGGCGAGCGAGGCCCTGCGGTGCATGCAGTATTCTTCCAGGAGGCCAGGCCGGCCCGAGGTGTCGCGAAAGGCGACGAAGCGTTCGCCCAACAGCCGGATGCGGAGCGGATCGCAATCCGGCTTGGGCAATTGCTCCGAAGTGCAGACCGGGAGCCAGTAGCGGCGCATCATGCGTCCCATTGGCGTTTCGGGTCCGACGCGGGTGAGGATTTCATTCTCTTGTGCGCTGATCATGGCTCTGGTCCCTTTCCCGCCCTGCCTGACGGTGCTGGTTACTGTCCCGCTTTCTGTTGATCACCTCAAGCGCCGTGACCAAACAGGTCGATCGCCTGATCGCCCGCGGCCTGGTCAAGCGCTGCCCGGACCCCGACACGCGCAAGAGTTTCCGCGTGAAGTTGACGCCGGCGGGCCGGCGCGTGGCGGACACAGCCCTTCAGGAGATCATGGAGTCCTTCGCGCTCGCCGCGGCGATTAAGGAATTGCCCGCCGAGCTGCGCTCTGCGGGCATCGAATTTCTGCGCACGCTGAGCGTCGGCGTGCGCGAGCGGTAGGCGTCAGCCCTCCGTAAGCGGCTCGCGGCAACGCACGCGATCACGGACCGGCTTTAGCAATCAGCCGTGCCGAAAGGGCTTGTCAGCTTTGTTGCCGGCGTCGGTATGCGCCAGTCCCAGATCCCAAACCTCACGGTCGGCAAGCATCCTCAGCTCGTAGCGGGTACGGGCACGTTGGCGCAATTCGGCGAGCAATTGCCGCCATTTCGGCGGGCGACGCGAAGAGACAGCGGTTAGGTCGAGGGTCATAACGCTCATGGCTCTTGCTCCATTTGCCCGGCAACAACCACTGCAAACTTAGACGAGGCCCGCCACATCTGATGTGATTGGCGGCACAACTTATCGGATTTTTTGCGCTGGGCGGCGCGATTGCCGAACGATCGACAATCGCCGGCTAATTTTTTAACGCCGACAGCTGATCGGTGTCATAGCGCCTTCTCAAGTCTGCAATGACCTTGGCGTCCGGCGGGTTGCTGCAGGCAACTACTTTCGCAAGCTCTTCGAAATAATGTTCATGACCGGGCGGCGATACGGTCATGATCATTCTCGCCGTCTTGTTGCTGGCATTGCCGATGTTGTGAGGCACACCGGGTGGAATGAACACGTATGTTCCTGGCGTTGCGCGGACCTTTTGTTCACCGATCTGCCAGGTGCACTCGCCTTCGAGCACGTAGAAGGTTTCTTCCTGCACACGATGAACGTGGAGGCCGGTCGAAAAGCCCGCCGGTAGGGTCCAATCGAACATGGACGTGTGTTTGGTATCTGCTCCGGTCACCAGGAACGCCAAGGGTTGGCCGGACAACGCGACGCCTTTGGCCTCGCCCGGCATTCGAATGACGGCTTTCGCGCTCATTGTGGTTCTCCGTGGCTGGGCGCATCGTGACGCGCAGCAGCCCGGCAGCTTGGTCGTGCCGTCTACGAAAGTCGTGAATCCGTTCCGAAAATATTGCAAAATGTTTCCGAATGGTGCCAGCCGATGGCAATAATCCACAAATTTGGTCCGTTCGGCCTCGACGCCGCCGCCGGCATACTGTTTCGCGATGCAGAACCGACCATGCTGGGTCAGCGCGCGGTTGCGCTGCTTCGATTGCTTCTGGAGCGGAAAGGCGAGCCGGTTTCCAAAGACGCTCTGATCGAGGCTGCCTGGCCCGGGCTTGCGATCGAGGACAGCAATCTGACGGTTCAGATTGCCGCGTTGCGCCGTGTTCTTGAAGAAGCGTGCGCCGGCGCGAATTGGGTCGAGACCTTGCCCCGTCGTGGCTACCGCTACGTTGAGCCGGCTGTAACGATGGGGCATCCGGACACCGACACAGCACCGCGGGCGTCAACGGCGCTTGCATTGCCCGAGAAGCCGTCGGTGGCGGTTCTGCCATTTTCAAATTTGAGCGGCGACCCGGAGCAGGGATATTTCGCCGACGGCATGGTCGATGACATCATCACTGGCCTGTCGCGCATCAAGTGGCTGTTTGTCATCGCGCGAAATTCGACATTCACTTACAAGAACCGGGCCGCGGACGTAAAGCAGGTCGGCCGCGAGCTCGGCGTGCGCTACGTGCTTGAAGGCAGCGTGCGCAAGGTCGCCGACCGGGTGCGCATCAACGGTCAGCTGATCGACGCGGCGACCGGCATGCATGTTTGGGCCGAGCGTTATGATCGCAAGTCTGATGACATCTTCGCCCTTCAGGATGAGATCGCGCTATCGGTCGTTGGCGCAATCGAGCCGAGCCTGCGCCGGGCGGAATTCGAGCGCGTCAAACGCAAGCGGCCCGATAGCCTCGACGCCTATGATCTCGTCTTGCAGGCGCAGCCTGACGTCTTTTCCGGCATGCCGGACCGTTCGGAAAAGGCGCTAGTGCTTCTGGACCACGCAATCTTGCTCGATCCTGCGTACGCTCTAGCGCACGGATTAGCCGCCGTATGTTATCACAATCGGTTCCTGCGCGCCGGGTTGCGCGAGGAGGACAGGTCGGGATCGATCCTCCATGCCCAGGCGGCTATCGCGCACGGCCAGGACGACGCGCTCGCTCTGACTCTTGCTGGATTTTGCATAGGCATGGACGGGCACGATCGCGCCGCCGCGTTCGCCGCGTTCGAGGCGGCACTGGCGGTCAGTCCTTCCACCGCGCTGAGCTATATCTGTGGCAGCGTTATTCTTGGATGGACCGGAGAGGCCGAGCGTGCGATCGAGTGGGGCGAGCGCGGGATGCGGCTAAGCCCGTTTGATCCTTGGGCGTTCGCTGCTTTCCATTCGCTCATGCTTGGGCATTTCCACCGCGGCCGCTACGAAGAAGCAGCCAAAGCCGCCTACAAGGCCGTCCAATCCAATCCGGGCCACAGCATCTCTTATATGCTGCTCGCGGCGCCGCTGGCGAAGCTCGGGCGGCCCGAAGAAGCCAAGGCGGCTGCGGCCCGCGTTTTGGAGTTACAACCGGCGTTCCGGTACAGCCGGCAATTTTCCGGCGTGGATTGCGCGCCCGCGCTTGCCGCCTCGCTCAGCCAAGCACTCTGTGCGACGGGACTGCCAGGCTAGCTTTGCAATCTATGTTGTCTGCAGATCGAGCCGCGTACTTTGCTCAGCGGCTTTGGTGCAGACAAAAGAGTTTGAATGGCACGTCGGTCGGGGAGCGCTATAGCGTCGTGCTTTGGCATCCAAACGGTGAGGGGGGCGTTTTCACTCCGCCCCCCGCACGTCCCCCATCACGTGTTAGCGATTACCACCACGGGCCGAACTTGTAGTTGATTCCGACCAGCACGAGGTTGATCACGCGGTTGTTGGAGTTGATCACGTCGCCGCTGAACGCATTCCCTGGCAATGTGGCCACGGTATAAGTCGAGCTGCTCAGCCGGACGTAATCATATTCGGCTTTTGCCGACCAGCCGCCCCAAAACGCGTATTCAAGACCGACGCCCGCGTTCCAGCCCGAATTGGTAGAAGGGCCGGAAATGCCAACGCCCGTGGCC
>JBAUGC010000599.1:0-12252 GCA_049679485.1 Xanthobacteraceae bacterium | reverse complement strand
GCTCCAAAATTCCGCAAATCGAACAGATGGTCGCAGAGGTGCGCGACGCTTTCGGCGCCGTGCATATTCTGGTCAACAACGCCGGCGTATTTCGCACCGTGCCGGTATCCGAAACCACTGAAGCGATCTGGGACGAACAGCTCGACCTGAATCTAAAGGGTGCGTTCTTCTGCGTGAAAGCGGTGCTTCCCGAATTCATGAAAAACGGCGGCGGCAAGGTCATCAATATTACGTCGATCGCCGGCGTCGGCGCCTTTCCCAACTGTCCGGCCTACTGCGCATCGAAGGGCGGGCTGGAAATCCTGACCAAGGCGCTGGCAACCGAACTCGGCCGGCACAAGATCAATGTCAATTCGCTGGCGCCCGGAAACGTCGCGACGCCGCTCAATGCCCACCTGCGCGGTCCGGGCAACGAAACTTATCTGAGCCTGATGCGGACCATGACCCCGACCGGCCGCGATTTCCTGTCACCCAATGAAATGACCGGCGCCGCGGTATTCCTGGCGTCGGACGATTCCTCCGGCATGCACGGCGCAACCGTGCTGGTCGATGCCGGATGGTCGGCTTGGTAAGGATGACGCCGCCGAACGACCGACGATCCGCTATCCGCATTGTTTTCGAAACGCGTTCTTAGTCGCGACCTTGTGGCCGACAAACTGCAAGAGGTCACAACCTGCCGTTCTCACCTCGTTGCCGCTGGCGCCGGTAGCGACGAAATCCCATTCGAAGGTGCCGATGTCGCCGATCCCCGAGACCACCGGGAATTTTGCGACCAGTGTTAGGGCCAAATTCGCAGGACGTCGGCTCTATAAATTTGGGATCGTCCGGGTTTCGCAACGATTATGGCGGACACCCCTTCCGCCACGCTCAGTGTTGTCAGCCAGGTCGCCTGATCGAGTTAGCCAGATCAAGCGCAAATGTTTATGCGGGTTCGACAACGGGATGCGAGACCGTGACCGGCATAGTGGCGAATGATCAAACGCACCGGCGCTAGTAATGCGATTCAAATGACGTGGTGACCAGACGGCACTTAGCGGGTTCAGCCGCGCTTGATACCGCCCGCGGCGAGCCAGTCGGCATAGCTTTGCCGCGCCAGCGTGAACGGCTTGCCAAGCGGCGCGTAGAGGTTGGCGAACAGGCGCGCCACCGGCTTATAGGCATCGAGGTTCACATGGAGCCGCGCCGGATCGATGATGCCCGCCCGCGCATGCAGATAAACCACCTCACCGACGCACAAGCGGCGGCCGTTCTTTACCTCGAGGGTTTGGTAGTGGCGGCACTCCAGCGAAGCGACCGCCTCGGTGATGTACGGTACCGGAATTGAATGGCCCGGCAATTTGGTGAGACCCGCAGCGTCAAGCTCGCTGGTGTCGGCCGGAAAATCCACCGCGCAAATGTTCATGCGTTCGGCGAGCGCTTCGTCGACCAGGTTCACGACGAACGCACCGGTATCGCGAATATGTGCGGCGGTGTCCTTTAGCGATCCGTCAGGGCGCGCTTGCAACCCCAAGACGACGAGCGCCGGGTCCTCGGCGAACACATTGAAGAACGAGAATGGCGCAGCGTTGACCACACCTCCGGGGCCCACGGTGGTGACAAGCGCAATCGGGCGCGGCACGACCAGGGAACACAGGAGCTTGTAGCGATCCTGCGCCGCGAGCGTCGCGAAATCGGCTTCGAATGGTGTGGCCATGTCAAAGCTCAGGCGGCGGGATGACGCCGGTCTGGCTGGTGATGCGCCCGTAATGTTCGATGCGGCGGTGGCGTTTGAAATCGAAGATGGTTTTCTTGCCAAAAATAGTCGCATCGAGATCGCAGTTCGCGATGATCAATTCATCATCCTCCGTCTTTGGGCTTTCGCCTGCTCGAGCAGATCGAGCATCCGCCTGGCGGCTGTCGGCTTTGTGGATTGGCCCCATCTGCGCGCGGCCAATCCGAAGCACCCGGCTGACGCCATTCTCCCGCAATTCATGCAGCGATCCGCCGCTCCAGCCGGCGGATCAGCCGCACGATGGGCCACAACATAGCAAGATAGATCGCCGCGGCCAGCAGGATCGGCAACGAATTGAAGGTCACCGAGCGCGCCATGTCGGCCGAGTCTGGCACTCGGCGGGCGCTAGTGTGATCATGATGCCGCCACGGTAGCCCGTGCAAGGACAATTAGGCCATCGCATGATCAAACTCTACGACAGTGCGTTCAGTCCGTTTGCGCGCAAAGTGCGCATGGTCCTCGACCATAAAGGTCTCGCCTACGAAGCCGTCGACGGCCTGCTCAGGTCGAATCATCAGGCGCTCAAGGCGGTCAACGGGCGACTGGAAGTGCCGACGCTGGTGGATGGCGATATTGTCGTCGTGAATTCGGCAGATATCGTCGCTTTTCTGGACGATCGCTATCCGGAGATACGAATCTGTCCCGAACAACCTGCCGCGCGCGTGCACGCCCGGGCTTGGGAGCGGACGGCCGACATCTTCGTCGACCCGATCCTCATCAACATCTCATACTGGAAATGGGCCGAACGTCCGGATGAAATGCCGCAAGGGCTGCTCGAGGCAGCACGTCGCGACCTTCGGCTCATCTACGATGCGCTGGATCAGGAATTGGCCCACCGCGAGTTCGTCAGCGGGCCGCTCTCGGTCGCCGACATCGCGTTGTTTCCGCATTTGGCGAGTGCGAAAGCCATGGAGGTGCCGTTTTTAGCGCAGGAAAATCCAAATCTCGCCCGCTGGTTCAAGCAAATGCGATCACTGCCGATTTGCCTCGACGACTTAAGGCGGGCTCGGGATTTTGTTGTGGACATCGCAGACCGGGATTTCGAGCGGCGCCGGATCTTCTGGCGCGGCGACCGTATTGAATGGATGCTGGCTCGCGGCTTCGACGATTGGTTCTTTAACGAGATCAAAGAGCATCGAGCGGCGTGGCCAGGCCCGGCATTGCCTGCGCCGCTAGCGCGGAACACGCCAAACGGCGGCTAAATTAGGGCGGCGGCATTTAGCGCCACTGTGATTAATGGCAGTTGCCAATAGGGTGCTGGCGGCTGCACGAGTGGCGAGCTTCCGCTGGCAACAAGTCGCCCCCGTTGGCGGAACGCCAAGGCGGGACGGGCCGCGAGGCCCGTCCCTCCAGGCGGTGCTAAGCAGGCGCCGAAACATCGGCCACTTCCGCGCAAATCAAATCAAACGCCGGTGCGAAAACGCGTCATGACGACGATGATCGTAATCTGCATCATGCCCTGCAAGGCGACGGCATAGAAATAGCGCTGCATCCAGATGCCGATCTTTTTCATGTCTGGATTGAACTTCTGCAATTCGAGGCAGACGAACACGTTGACCGGTGCGAGAAAGCCAAGCCCCTGGATTGTCATCAACGTGACCAGCACCAGCGCTGCCGCGACCCAACCATAATCCGGCCAGGGCAACGCGGTGTAGCCGAGCTTGACGGCGAGAAACCAGCCGGTGGTGCCGGCGATGATCGCCAGCGCCGGCATCAGGAACAGGGTCCGCGGTACCAGCCGACGCAAAACTTCCCGGCGGACGGTGAGATCCATGCGGCGCAGAATCGGGCCGAGCACAAACCCCATAAACAGATCGATCCCGGTCCACAGTAGCCCGGTGAACACGTGGATGAAATCCAGGAGCCAGAAATTGCTGGCCACGATCGCCGCGATCATGACGGCGATTGCAACTAATGCCCACCAGAGATAGCGCCATACGATCAGAGTTTGGGGCGCTTCGATGGCAGCGGCGACGGTCATCGGGGAGTTATCCTTGCTGCAGTAATTAAATGCATTATAGCATTTCTTGTTCACGTTACGGTGCGGTTCGGGCGACTTTGTAGCCGGCTTTTTCCCGGTCCCAGGTCGCCGCCGTCACGCCGCGCTCCCGCAACTTATATTTGGTCACCTTGCCGTTTTCGGTCACAGGAAGCGCCTCAACGAATTCCAGAAAACGCGGCACCGCAAAATAGGGCATGCGCGGCTGGCAGAAGTCGAGCAGCGCGGCGGGACCAAGTTGCGCTCCGGCGCGCAGCACGACGGCGGCCATCACCTCGTCCTCTGCAAGTTCCGAACGCACCGGAAAGACAGCGGCGTTTTCTACCTCCGGGTGGCTCACGATCACCTGTTCGACTTCATAGGAGGAAATGTTCTCGCCGCGGCGGCGAATGGCGTCCTTCATCCGATCCATGAACCGGTAATAGCCGTCGCTCTCGCGCACGACGCGGTCGCCGGTGTGGAACCACAAATTACGCCAGGCCTCGACCGTCTTTTCCGGCATGCCGAAATAGCCGGTGGCGAAGGCAAACGGCTCATCGGCGCGCAGCATCAGCTCGCCCGCTTGGCCATCGGGGGCCTCATTGTCACAGGCGTCGACCACGCGCGCGCTAAAGCCGGCCAGCAGGCGCCCCATGGTGCCGGGGCGTTGCTCGGTCAATGAGGAGCCCATAATGCAATTCGTTTCTGTGGAGCCATAGCCATCGATCAGCCCGATACCGAAGCGCTCGGTGAACTGCCGATGAAAATGCGCGGGCACGGCGGGTGACAACGCTACGCGGACCCGGTGCGCACGATCAGCGCTGCTCGGCTCCTGCGCCAACAGGATCGGCACCATGGCGCCGAGCACGAAGGTGACGGTCGCCTTTTGCTCCGTCAGCCCGCGGACGAAGCCCGACGCCGAGAACCGCGGCTCGACCACGAGCGTCGCCCCGTTCAAGAGTGCCTGAAAGAAACTATTGAGTGCGTTGGTATGGAACATCGGCAACGTCGTCATCAGCACGTCGGTCGCGCCAACGCCGAGAAGTTCGCCGGTATAGAACGCCCACCAGAAATACTGGGCGTGCGGGCAGCAGACGCCTTTCGACAGGCCGGTGGTGCCGGAGGTGTAAAGAATGGCAAAGGTGTCGCTCGGCTCGACCGGATACGGCGGAATGCCGACCGCTGGTTCCGGGAACGGGCTGGACTTTAGATGTGGCAAGAGATGCGGCAGGTCCGGCCCCTCCCCGTCGCCGACAATCCACAACGCTTCAAGCGCGATCCGCTCGTGCGCCAGGGGCGCGAGCACGGAGGCCAAGCCGCGCTCCATGACCATCAGGCGGGCGCCGCAATTCCAGAGAATGTGCTCGAGCTGCGCCCCGCGCGAAGCAGTATTAATCGGAACGGCGACCGCTCCCAGCCAGCCGCAACCAAGAATGGTGAGCAGCAGTTCCGCCCGGTTACCGCACATGATGGCGACCCGGTCGCCGGGCTTTACGCCCGCTGCCGCGAGTGCGCCGGCATAACCTGCGGCTGCGGCGAAAGTCTCAGCGTGGGTCAGAGTCTTGCCGCCGATAACGATGAGGCGGCGCTCCCCATATCGCTCAGCCTGGCGCGCCAGCATCTTTGGCAAAGTGCGCTCAAGCGGTGGAAACAGCTCGGGAAGCTTAGCCCCTGACATCGACCGCCACTCTCCTCTAGGTCGCGAATTGCGACGAAAAAGCTGCAAATTGCATTAGCACAAAGCCGCCCGCAACGTTATTTTAGGCTTAAAGTATCACTGACAGCTGAGCCCAATGGTTATTGAGCAACGAGGCGGCGATGGCCGAAGATACCGCGATTGAGGTCGTGCTCAAGCGCTCCGGCCTGACCTTCATTGTGCCGCCGGACAAGAGCATCCTGCAGGTGCTGATAGAGGAAGCGATCGATCCGATGTACGATTGCCAGGGCGGCGAGTGCGGTATCTGCCAGGTGGCCGTTCTGGAAGGCATTCCCGATCACCGGGACCACATACTGAGCGAAAGCGAACGTGCCGAAAACAAGGTGATGCAGATTTGTGTGTCGAGAGCCAAGACCGCGCGTCTCGTTCTCGATCTCTAGCGAATGGAAATAGGAGACCGCGCATGAACAAATACGGCGACGCAGCAGCGGTTCATGGCTTGGTGCACCAGACTGAAGTGCACCGCGACGTCTACATAGACCAGGAAGTTTTCGACCTGGAGATGGAGCACCTGTTCGCCAACACCTGGATCTATGTCGGCCACGATAGCCAGGTACCCAACGCGGGCGATTATTACGGCACCACCATCGGCAAGCAGCCGGTGATGATGGTGCGGCACACCGACGGCGTGGTCCACGTCCTCTATAACCGCTGCCCGCACAAAGGCACCCGCATCACAATCGACACCTGCGGCAATGCCGGAAAGTTCTTCCGCTGCCCTTATCACGCCTGGTCATTCAAGACCGACGGTTCGCTGCTCGCGATCCCGCTACGCAAAGGCTACGAACACACCGGCCTCGAAGAGAGCCACGCGATCAAGGGCATCACCCCGGTCAGGCATGTGAAGAATTATCGCGGCTTCGTCTTTGCCAAAATGAACGATTCCGGTGAGGACTTCGAGCAATACTTCGGCGAAAGCCTCTCAACCATCGACAACATGGTGGACCGTTCGCCGGCCGGCCGGCTGGAGGTCGCCGGCGGAGTGCTGCGCTACATGCACAATTGCAATTGGAAAATGCTGGTCGAGAACCTGACCGACACCTGCCATCCGATGGTGGCGCACGAATGCTCGGCCGGTACCGCGGTTGAGGTCTGGAAGAAGATGTTCCCTGGGAGCAACAAGAAGCCGCCCGCCGTCGAAATCTATGCCCCGTTCATGTCGCCCTACGAGTTCTTCGAGAAGATGGGCATTCGGGTATGGCGCAACGGTCATGGGCATACCGGCGTGCACCATTCGATCCATTCGGATTATTCGGCGATCCCGGGTTACTTCGAGAAAATGGTCGCCACCTACGGTGAGCAACGCGCCAAGGCGATCCTCGACGAGAATCGCCACAATACATCGTATTTCCCGAATTTCACGGTCAAGGGTCCAATCCAGGCGATCCGCTTGTTCAAGCCGATCGCTCCGGACCGGACGCTGGCCGAGTCCTGGACCTTCCGTCTGGTCGATGCGCCGGACCAGCTGCTCGAACGCACGCTCACCTACAGCCGGCTGATCAACGCTCCGACGTCGATTGTCGGCCACGATGACCTCGAAATGTACGAACGCGCCCAGGAAGGACTTCACGTCGACGCCAATCCTTGGGTCAACATTCAGCGGCTTTACGATCCCGCCGAAGTCGAGCAGGAGACCGCGGTCATTAACGGGACGTCGGAATGGCAGATGCGCAATCAGTTCCGTGCCTGGTCGAAGTTCATAAGCATGTCGATGTAGCTTTCGCGAACGCGATGAACGCGCCGACCGACCAGGACCTGATCGGCTTTGTCGTGCACGAGGCCCGTCTGATCGACCAGCACCGGTTCGAGGAATGGCTCGATCTGTTCGCCGACGACGGTTATTACTGGATGCCGCTGGAATGGGGGCAGACCGATCCGCGCCTCGCCACGTCGCTGATGTATGAGGACAAGCTGCTGCTTCGCATCCGCGTTGAGCGGCTCAAGGGCAACCGGACGTTTTCGCAAAAGCCGAAGAGCCGCTGCCATCATGTGTTGCAGGTGCCTCAGATCGACAAGCGCGACGAAGCTGCCAATGAATACGTCACCTGGACGCCGATGCACTACGTCGAAACCCGGCTCGACGAGCAGGACCTCTACGCCGCGTGGGCGACCCACACCCTGGCGATGATCGACGGTCAGCTGAGGATCAAATTAAAGCGCGTCGATCTGGTCAATTGTGACGCCGCCTTGCGCAGCATTCAGCTTTTCATGTGAGACCGAGATGAGCGAACGCCCGGTCGCCATCGTCACCGGCGGTAGCGCCGGCATTGGCGCGACGATTTGCCGGCGCATGCTTGACGCCGACTACGAGGTCGTATCGCTGGCGCGGCGCCGGCCGGATTGGTCGCACCCGGCGCTGCAGGTGGTCGAGGTCGATCTCACCGACACCGCTGCGACCAAACAAGCCGCCGAAAGCGTGGCTAAACAGTACGCCATCGGCACGGTGATCCATAATGCCGGAGTGATCCGGCCCAATCTCCTCCCCGACGTGCGCCAGGAGGATTTGCACGATCTTGCACAGCTTCACCTCGGAGCGGTGATTCTCATTGTGCAGGCGGTGTTGCCGGGCATGGGAGAGCGCAAGTTCGGGCGCATTGTGATGATGTCCTCGCGGGCGGCGCTCGGCCTGCAAACGCGCACCGTCTATTCGGCGACCAAAGCGGGCATGATCGGCATGGCGCGCACCTGGGCATTGGAGCTTGCGCCTTTCGGCATCACCGTGAACGTCGTGGCGCCGGGTCCGATCCAGGACACCGAAATGTTCAGGGAAGTTATCCCCGCCGGTAGCGAGCGCGAAGCGGCGGTTGCCAAAACAATTCCGGTCGGCCGATTGGGCCGCAGCGACGATGTCGCGCGCGCGGTCATGTTCTTTGCCGATCCGGAAAACTCCTTCATCACCGGCCAAGTGCTGTATGTCTGCGGCGGTGCCAGCATCGCCAGCATCAGCCTTTAGCAAAACCACTCAGGGAAAACCGATGGACCCGATTCGTATCTGGTATCAGAGCTTCGTCGACGAGGAGCATGGTAAGGTCTATTGGGATCGACTGCGCTCTCATCTCGCGGCCATCGCCGATCCGGGAACGACAGTCGACATCAAGGGCATTACCCCGCACGACAATTACGCGCATCCGATCGTCGAATTCCGCTGCGCGCGGGAAGTGATCTGCAACGCAGTGAAGGCGGAGCGCGAGGGCTATGACGCTTTCATTGTCGGGCACTTCCAGGATGCCGGGCTTTATGAAGCTCGTTCTGTCGTCGATATCCCGGTTGTGGCGCTCGGCGAAGCCTCGATGCTTTACGCTTGCCAACTCGGTCAGCGTACCGGCATCGTCACGATCAATCCGCGCTATATCACGTGGTTTCACCACCAAATCGGCAAATACGGTCTCGAGCGCCGCGTGACCGGCGTACATGCGATGACCTTCGAGCCGGGCCAGATTTTGCAGGCTTACGAATCCGAAGCGCTTGCCGCCGAAGTCGTGGAGCTGTTCGCCGCACAGGCGCGCCCCCTCGTCGCCGCGGGTTGCGACGTACTCATTCCCGGCGGCGGCATTCCGATGCTGCTTTTTGCCGGGATCAAGGGACACGCGGTCGATGACGCGCCGGTAATCAGTGGCATTCCGATCGTGGTCAAGATGGCCGAACTTGCGGTCAAGCTAAAGCGCTTGACCGGCCTCGGGGTAAGCCGCGTATCGGATTACGTCAAAGCTCCTCCGGAGATTATCGAGGAGTTTTTGACCAACCCGAAGGGGCTGTAGCGTTACTGCACCAGCTTCCATTTGCCGTCGACCAGCTTCACCAGCACCAGTGCGCGCTTGTCGACGCCGAAGCTTTCGCCCGGCTTGAAGTTGTAGACACCGTGGGTGCCGACCACGTCCTTGGCGGTGACCATGGCGTCGCGCAAGGCGGTGCGGAATTCCGGCGTCCCCGGCTTGGCGCCGGTGGCGAGAGCGCGCTTGGCGGAATCCAGGAGCACCAGCCAGCCGTCGAACGCGTACGGGCCGAACGCGCCACGCGCCGGCTCGTTGTTGGCTTTCTGGTAGGCCGCTTGATATGCCAGCGAGACCTTTTTGGTCGGATACGAGTCA
This sequence comes from Xanthobacteraceae bacterium, assembly GCA_049679485.1. Taxonomy (GTDB): domain Bacteria; phylum Pseudomonadota; class Alphaproteobacteria; order Rhizobiales; family Xanthobacteraceae; genus BOG-931. The sequence goes on along the minus strand of JBAUGC010000599.1, from coordinate 2,698 downwards.
GGCAGCTGATCCGCCACCACGACCGGTCCAGTGGATGCGATAACCCCCTCGACCGCGGGACCGCCGACGCGGATGAAATCCGGATTGATGATTGCGGGCGTGCCGTAAATTTCCTTGGTGTAGCCGCGCTCGCGAAGCGCAATGAAAGGCAGCGCACCGGGCGTTCCCGATCCGCCGGTCATGACCGCATCCGGTGCGGCTGAGACGATGTGCAGCGCCTGGGCCGTCACTGAAGTATCGGCGCGGGCGTAGCGCTCGTTGGTCAGGATTTTGATGCCGTCCGGTGCAGCGGATTTTTCCAGACCTCCCCAGACAAGATCGCCCCAACCGTCATTGTAACCAATATAGCCCACGGTCTTGACCCCGGCCGCTTTCATGTAATCGACAACAACGGAAACCATGAGATAAGGTGGCTGCGGCATCGAGATCATCCACGAGCCGGGCTCGCCGGGCATGTTCACCGGCGAAAGCGTGATGCACGGAACTTTTAGTTCGTGGCAGACGGCGGTAATCGCTATGGAGGCTGGCGTGCTGCCAGAACCGAGTAGCACGTCGACTTTGTCCTGTTCGATAAGCTTGCGGGCGTCGCGCGTAGCGACGGAAGGATCGGTGGTGTCGTCGAGCTGGATCACTTTGAGCTTGATGCCGTCGACCTCGTCCTTGTAGGCGACGCCCGCCGCGATGCCTTTGGCGTAAGGAATGCCGATCGAGGCCCCGGGACCGGTCATCGAGGTGATGAGCCCGACGTTGATATCGGCGGCCTGGGCCGGAACTACGACCGCGGCGACGAACGCCAGAGCGCCAAGAAGACGCAGGATACTGTTCATAAGGACCTCCCGGCTGCCGGCTACTGCCGATCACCACCGTGTTTTATTCATGAGTGCTGCTGAGAGACTTTTTAAGCTTGAAACAATTGGCTCGCAATGGCTTTGTTGTCGCTCAACCAGCGAGGCTCGCCGCCATTGCGGCGCGACGCATGACGCCCGATATCGCCCTTATTCTCGGCATTGATGGCATCGCCACAGGCTCGATCTACGTCCTCGTCGGGCTCGGCCTGGTCCTCATTTTCTCGGTCACGCGCGTGGTGTTCGTGCCATTCGGCGACATTGTCGCGTTCTCGGCGCTGACGCTCGCCGCGATGCAGCTCGGCCGCACCCCGGGGACAATTTATCTCATCGCAACGTTGGCTCTGCTCGCCTGTCTGGTGGAAGTGGTTCACCATTTGCGGCACCGGCAACCGCGGCGCATCGTTCGCGGCCTCCTCGGTTATGGGGTGCTGCCGCTCATTCCGGCAGCAATCGCCTGGCTCACCGCGGGAACGGCCCTGCCCTCCTTCCTGCAAATTCCGCTCGCCATCGCGCTCGTTGTTCCGATCGGCCCGCTGATCGAGCGGATCGCCCTGCGGCCGCTTGCCGATGCTTCGGTGCTACTGCTGCTGATCGTTTCGGTCGCGCTGACCTTCGGGCTGTCGGGCTTGGGCCTGTTATTTTTTGGAGCTGAAGGTTTTCGCACCAAGCCGCTGACCAGCGAAATTTTCCGGTTCGGCGCCGTGATCGTGACGTCACAAACCCTGCTGATGCTGGCAAGTGCGGCCGTCTTCAGCCTGCTGTTGTTTTTGTTCTTCGAGCATACGCTGTCCGGCAAGGCTTTGCGCGCAACCTCAATCAACCGCATCGGCGCGCGCATCGTCGGCATTCGCCCCGCCGGCACGGCGACGCTGGCATTTTTGTTGGCGTCGCTGCTGGCCGCGATTTCCGGAATTCTGATCAGCCCGGTGACGACGCTCTATTACGATTCCGGCTTCATCATTGGGCTGAAAGCCTTTGTCGGCGCGATCATTGGCGGCCTCCTGAGCTATCCTGGAACGGCGATCGGGGCGCTGCTCGTGGGCGTTCTCGAAAGCTTCGCCTCGTTCTGGAGCAGCGCGCTCAAAGAAGTGATCGTGTTTGGACTGCTAATTCCCGTTCTGCTTTGGCGTTCGCTCTCGCTGACCCACGTCGATGAGGAAGACGAAGAGGTCCAGCAGTGAGCCGCTGGACCGGCTATTTACTGGCGGCCGTTTTGATCGCGGTCCTGGCAGCCGCTCCGTTGTGGGCTGCGGAGTTCACCATCACGCTGCTCAATTACATCGGCATCTACGCCCTTGTGGTGCTGGGCATCGTACTGTTGACCGGCGTCGGCGGAATGACCTCGTTCGGGCAGGCGGCCTTCGTCGGCATCGGCGCCTACGCGACGGCATGGCTGACGGCCGCGCATGGCGCCTCGCCCTGGCTCGGCCTTTTGTTCGCGCTTGCGGTGACCGGCGCTGTCGCGGCAATTCTCGGCGCGGTCACGCTGCGACTCGGCGGGCATTTTCTGCCGCTCGGCACCATCGCCTGGGGCCTGTCGCTTTACTATCTGTTCGGCAATATAGACGCGCTCGGCGGCCACAACGGTATGAGCGACGTGCCGCCAATTACGATTGGACCGATTTCGCTCGAACCGAATGCCGCCATCTATTACCTGATCTGGGTCCTGGGTGCGCTGGCGATGCTGATCGTCGCGAATCTTTTAGATTCGCGCGAGGGGCGCGCCATTCGTAGCTTGCGTGGCGGCGCCGTCATGGTTGAAAGTCTCGGCATCAGCGTTTTTCGCATCCGACTCATAACTTTCGTGATCGCCGCGTTGTTGGCGGCAATTTCGGGCTGGCTCTACGCTC
>JBAUGC010000598.1:0-5108 GCA_049679485.1 Xanthobacteraceae bacterium | reverse complement strand
GCGATATAATTGACAATATCAGCAAAATGCAACATAATTTTCGATGTGAACAATTTTGTTTTCGGGCGTCGTGCCTTAAAAAACGATGCGCGCGGAGAGGAAAATGAGCCAAAGTCAATTGCGCTGGCAATCCGAGTACCCGCAAATGGGAACGGGCCCTGTCCCGGTGGAGCCTTGCGTCTCGAAGAAATATTTTGAGATGGAGCGCGAGCGATTGTTCAGGCGCGTGTGGCTCAACGTTGGGCGGGTGGAGGAAATTCCGGAGGTCGGCAGCTATATCGTGAGAGATGTTGCCGTCTGGAATACGTCAATCATTCTCGTCCGCGGAGCGGACGAAAACGTCCGAGCGTTTCACAATATCTGCCCGCACCGTGGCAACAAGTTGGCTATCGATGCGAAGGGGTCATGTCGGCGTTTCACTTGCGGGTTTCACGGTTGGACGTTCGATCTTCAGGGTGAGCTAAAGGGGGTACCAGACGAAAATCAGTTCTACGATTTTGACAAATCGCAGCACGGCTTGGCGCCGCTATCCGTCGACACCTGGGAAGGATTCCTCTTTGTTCACCTTAACCGCCAACCGACGGAAACACTCGCACAGCAATTAGCGGATTTTGGGGAAAGACTGCGCGGATTTCCGTTTCACAAGATGTCCGTCTGTTATTCCTGGCATGCGGAGATCAAATGTAACTGGAAGGTCAGCATGGATGCATTTCACGAGGGCTATCATGTTCCTTTCGTGCATGGGAAGACGGTGCCTCAAAGCTCCGCGAGCAAAGACAATCCGCTGGCTCACCCACTGAAAATCATACTGTCTCCTGCTGGGCACCGCATGATGTCGTTTTACGGAAATCCTAACCCGCCAAATCTCACGCCGGTCGACCAGGTGTTTCTGCGGCACGGCGGCGCTGCGTTTAGAAAACGGGTCGTCCCACTTGACCAGTTGCCGAAAGGCGTCAATCCGACGATGAGCCCCACCTGGGGCTTCGATTTGAACGTTCTCTTTCCGAATTTCTATCTGCTGCTGTATGGCATTGGATTTTATGTCACCTATAATTTTTGGCCTCTGGAGGTCGATAGAACGCTTTTCGAGGTGAGAATGTATTTTCCCCCTCCGGAGAGTCCTGTTCAAAGAATCTCTCAGGAGTATGTTCGCAGCTCCTTTCATTTCGTCCTGCGCGAAGATCTCAAAGCACTGGAGCAGATCGGGGCCATGTTGCCCTCTGGCGCATTAAGCCACTTTACCCTCCAGGACAATGAAATGCTCATTCGTCACGCTTACAGGACCGTGGAGGATCGTGTGGGCTTTTACAAACAGAGCGCTTCTTCTGCTGCGGCGGCGGAGGCATAAGATGTCGCAACGGAAATTACCCAATAAGTTCTCGGATCTAGAGGTATTTGCGGCACGCTGGGCTGTACCGGGGGAAGTGCAGCGCCGCGAGATCCGAGTGAACGGTCAGATGAAGGATATTCAGGAGTTCTACGACGCAATGGTTCTCCGGATTGACGACATTCTGTCGTATTTGAACATGTATGAGCTGGGCAAGTTGCCGCCGGATGCGACAACGCTGATGTACTTGTGTCTGGCGTTGGCGGAGGTCTCGCCTGCGGTCGAGCTGTACAAGCAGCCCGATGTTGCGGAGGGTTTTGCGGCCTCACGGTTTGCGCCCGTTAAAGTGGCGGCGATGACGCCAGATATTTGAATTTGAACCTCCATCCCGATCAGTTCGGCTCGGTTTCCACTACGGTGGCTGACGTGACTCTCAAAAGCTCGGCGTTCAAAGAGCATTTACGCCTTGACGAAATGTTCGCCCCGAGGGTTGTGGCTGTAATTGGTGCGTCACCCGACAGCCATCACACCAGAAATTTGTTGAACGGCCTTAGGCAGCGGGGCTTCCAAGGTCGGATTTATCCAGTAAATCCGTCACGTTCGGCCATGCTCGGATTCCGCGCGTACGAATCGATTGCGAAACTTCCAGAAAAGGCGGACCTCGCGGTAATTCTGCTTCCAGCGTCTTCAATCCCCAAAATTCTGCGAGAAGTCGCTGCGTCAGGATGTCATGCAGCATACATTCTTGCGAGCGGGTTTGAAGATCATGAGAAGCTGAGTGAACTTCGCGAATTGGCGCGGAGTCTCGACATTTTATTGCTCGGGCCTAACTGTGATGGCTATGTCAATGCCAACGCGGGTGTCCATATGTGGGTCGGCCCGCTGCTGCGGCCGTATAAACACGGAGCCCTTGCCCTTGTCGGTCATAGCAGTGGGGTCATCGCGTCTACGATGAATTCGGTATGGGATCGCGGCCTCGGCATCAGTTGGATGGTGGCGGTCGGTAACGAGGCGAACTTCACGTTGTCTGACGCTCTGAACTTTCTCGCTGCGGATCTCGATACAAAAGTTATCGTCTGCTACGCCGAAGTGTTCGGGGAGTACGCGCTTTTTTTTGATGCAATTCGCCGTTGTCGCAGTAGGAATGTCGTTGTTATCGTGGTTGCAGTAGGATTGTCAGAGACCGGACGTCGTGTCGCCCTGTCACACACCGGCTCTGTGACCGCCAAACCGGCAATTGCCAAAGCCGCGATCGAGGCTGCGGGCGCGCTTCAGGCGAGCAGCATGGACGAAGCGCTGGACTACGCAAGTTTATTTGCGCAACTGCCTCGGCAAGCGTGGCGCAGCGTAGAAACCGTTGGCGTATTCTCGATTTCAGGCGGCTTTTGTGCGCTGGCGGCAGACATCTTTAGTGCGCAGGGAATTAAATTTCCGGAGTTGCCAGCCGAAATCCGTACGCTTTTGCCTGACGTTGTCGCGCCAAATAATCCGATAGATTTTACCGGAAGGCTGTATGGATTTGCCGACCAATACGCCAAGATCGCGGATGCTTTTGTCGAGTCGGATGATTTTGACGCGGTAATCGCATTATTTGGTGCGTGGGAGGGACATTTCGAGCGCTGGTTTGCGCCGGTTATGGCGTGGGCCTATCGAGCTAAGAAGCCCGTCATTGTTGCCGGTGTGGAAGAGACTGGGGTTGGAGACGGGATCCGGAAGCTCTCTGAAGCCCAGCCGATGCCCATCATTCAGGGCGTCGGAAGAACAGCCCGAAGTCTGACGGCCATGCAGAGATATCATGCTTGGCGTCCGTATCTCGACCGGGAAAACGTCGGCAACGATTCCGCGCGCTGGGATGGACAGCCAATTGAAACTCTTCTCGGCATGGAGAGAACGCTGCGGAAACACAGTCTGGAGGTCGCGAACCACGTCATCCTAGCGGATTGCAAAGCGACCTCCAAAAGCGCTCCGAACTTGCCCCAACGCCTGGTGGTTAAACTTGAGTCTTACGAGCTCCCGCACAAGACCGAACACGGTGCGGTAAAAATTATTTTTGGCAACGAGGCCGCCGTCGGGATCGCCGTCGACGAATTGAGAGGTATCGTCGAAAAGCTCAAGTTGAAGCAATGGTCGATAATTGCTCAGCCATTTATCGAACCTGCATTGGAGCTCCTGGTTGGCGTGATCGCCGATGACAAGTTTGGACCCATAATGACCGTCGGGTTGGGCGGAATTTTCGTCGAGCTGTTTGATCGGCGCGTGCAGGTGCTCTGCCCGTTTTCGGAAGAGAAAGCCGAGGCTATAGCCAGAGAGCTCAACCTCCCGCCGCTTTTGGATGGTTATCGTGGCAGGCCTCGCCTGAGCAGCATCTCCCTGTGCAAGGCACTTGCTGCCATCTCACGTCTCGCGTGGCAATATCGCGACGATTTGATCGAACTGGATCTGAACCCACTCATGGTCGGTGAAGAGAAAACCGTCGTTGTCGACGCATTAGCAAGTTTCAGGGAGCGCACGCCGGCTTGAACGCAAATGAACAGCCGACTCTTTGACAGGAATTCGTCCGGGGTGTTTCCGATCGGTGTTTGGCACCGGAGTGACGCAGAGACGAGATTTGCGTGGGAGACCGTGCAGTCTGGTCAGAAGCTTGGGCCTTTTGAGTGGACTATAGAAGCGTACGAAGCCGCCATATTGTGTTATCAGATCGAAATAAAGGACACCCGTTTCCTTCCCACCCGAGGCAACGCGGACGTCATGGTGCACCCTTTTGTTGCATCGAGAGCGTCGTATAGCTTGTTTCAGGCGCATTACGTACCGTGGGAAGGGGCGTTTCTGGACTACGAGCACGTCGTTTCTTGGAACAGACCTTTAATTTCTGGCAGCAAAGTTGTTCTCGCAGGTGAAATAACTCGTAAGTACGAGAAGCGCGATCGACGCTACTTAGAGTGGAGCACGGAGTGTCGCGATCATCACTCGAACTTACTTTTCAAAGTGCGGCAGACGGTAGTGTCCCCGCGACTGCGCGGCGAAGAAAGTCGATCGGGCGCAGAAGCCCTTTCGACTGCCGTAAAGCAGGAATTATCGACTCCGGTTTTGGAAGAAATTGATACCCGCGAAATTTATTGTTATCTGGGCTGGTCACGACGGAATTCACATCCTCCACACCCCAATCTCCACACCGATTTCGAACAAGCGAAGACCGCGGGGCTTCCTGGAATAATTATGCAGGGAGCCGTTTTGGGGGCGCATATCGTCCAGGCGGCAGTGGACCACCTCGGTGACAGGTTCTGTTACGGATCTTTGGTATCGTTTAAATTGATTCGTCCGATCGTGACAGAAAGTCGACCCAAGCTCCGGGTCTATCGCAACAAAATCGATGACTCGCTTAACTTGGAGTTGGAGGATGGCAAGGGCCAAACCCTCGTAATAGGGTTTGCTGCACGAAACAGCGAGTGATGGAAACGACATCCGGACGGTTTAAAGCGCGACGTTCGCGCCAAGTTGCACGCCGCACCCTAGCTGCTTCAGCGTGTTACGAGCGAGAGACGAAATATTTAGTCTCGAGAATTACAACGCAACGCAACACCGGTCCGTCGATCTGATAATGCGTAAGCTTAACGTCAGGTATGCTGGCGATAGTTGGGGCTCTCGTCCGTAGTCTGGTCCGGATGTTGCGGTCGTCAGGCTCAAGAAAAAATTGCTCGCGAGGAAAAATATAATTATTCCAATAAATAATTATTGACAGAGTCCGCGGCGCTTCTTACGATTTATGAAGGCGTTTGCAATG
>JBAUGC010000597.1:0-3566 GCA_049679485.1 Xanthobacteraceae bacterium | reverse complement strand
AGCGCTTCGCCGGCACCGCGGCAATCACATCCGACGACGTCGCGCGCTATGCTCCGATCCGCGCCGCCATCCAAAGCAGAATCGAGCAGTTCGTCCCGCCGGACACCGCCATCGTCATGCCGATCACGCCGTGCCCGGCCTTGATCGAGAACGCACCGGGTGACGTCATCGGCTCGTTCTATCAGCGCGCGCTAACGCTGACCTCGGTCGCCGGTCATTGCGGCGCGCCTCAGGTGACGCTGCCGCTCGGCCGCTGGCATGAATGTCCGATCGGACTTGCCATCCTCGGCCAGCGCGGCAGCGATCGCGCGCTACTGCAATTGGCCTGGAAGATTGCCCCCCAGGCGGCCGCGACGGTCCCAGCATGACTTATAGCGAAACCGATGCGCGGCGACTTCGGGCGCCGACAGTGCGTCCGCACCGACGGCCGCGCCGCACGCCTGCGGAGAGCCGCGACCAGATCCTGCGCGCCGCCACTCGCGAATTCGTCACCCACGGTTTTGCCGGCGCGCGCGTCAACCGCATCGTCAAGAAGGCGGGCAGCAACCCGCGCATGATCTATCATTACTTCGGCAGCAAATCGGGCCTCTACATCGCGGTGCTTGAGGAAGCCCTTGGCGGGCTGCGCCGCCGTGAGCTGCAGATCGACATTGAACATCTCGATCCGCGCGAGGGTCTGTTGCAATTGTTCGACTTTATGGCGAGCTATTTCGAAAATAACCGGCACCTGGTGCGCCTGTTATCTGCGGAAAACTTGCTCAAGGCCAAATACATGCGCAAGTCGGCGCGAATCCCGGAAATGTCATCGCCGGTGCTCGACATGATCGAACAACTGATCGCACGCGGTACGAAAGTCGGACAATTACCGGGCGGATTGGACGGCCTGCGGCTCTACGTTCTGATGGTCGCACTCTCGCAGTTCCATCTGTCGAACGGGCACACCTTGTCGACGATCTTCGGCCGCGATTTGTACGCTTCGGACTGGCGCACCGATCGCGGTGCCGATGCGCGCCGCATGCTGGCGGCGTTTCTCAACTCCTAGACCGGCCGCTTGTCAGTTTCGAGCAATGATCTCGCGTTCGCCGCGATGGAGCGCCGTCGCAGCGGACGGCACCCCAACCCGGCGCCGCAGTAGTATCGAAGGCCGCCGACTCGCGACCGCGCCGCGACGACGGCGACGCCGGGTCGGCGCTTCGACGCGGACTGCGCCCAGCCGCGCGAACGGCTCGCGCAGGGTCCCGTCCTGTTCGGCAACGAGGAGCGGCAAACCCAGAACCCGGCCCCAGGATTGCCATTCAGCCAGGATGTCGTCGCTCGTACTGGAAGAAAACAGCGGCAGCGACAGCGCCGGATCGCTGTGCTCGAGCACCACCGCGATGGCGGTCGGGGGCTCGTTGATCGCGCCGGTGAGGCGGATGGCAACACCGCGGAATGCTGTGACCGGCAAATTCAACGCCATCCGCATGCCGCCGACGCAACGGCGTACAACGACGCGCTCACGATGCAGGTCGACGACGCGCCGGCGCTCATCGGCCGCTTCATCTGCGGTTTCAAAACGCACGGGCAAAGAGAAGGGGTCGAGCCGCAACGCGCGGCTCGACCCGGCAGCAAACCTGCCGGCTTCCATTTGACGCCCCGAAAAACTCGGCTCCCGCCGGGCTGTTGCCGCCCGGTTGCCGCGACAATGCCAGCGCGCAGTCGCAATCGGCTTAAGAACCCTGGTTAATTCCTGCTATCCAGCCCGCCAAAGGCCTCGATGCTTGACGAGCCGTTGCTGCGGCAGTTGCAATTCGCGCTTTCCGGTCAGCGTTTAAGGCGGTGGAGTGGGTTGAATCGCGCGATAGTGGGCCACATCTTCGCCTTGTCTTCCCCGGTCACCACGCATAAACCAATCGTGCTAGTTCCATGCCTTCACTCCTCGACCAATCAGACCTTTCCGATCTCGCCGAACGTCTCGTCAGCGCCGCGCGGCGCGCCGGGGCCGATCAGGCCGACGCCATCGCCGTGCGTTCGATCTCGCTTTCGGTCGACGTGCGCGACGGCGACATCGAGGAATCGCAGCGCTCCGAGGGCGACGACCTTGGGCTGCGCGTCATTGTCGGCCACAAGCAGGCGGTGGTTTCGACCAATGATCTCAAGGGCGACGGCTTCGACGCGCTGGCCGAGCAGGCGGTGGCGATGGCGCGAGCGGCACCGGATGACCGCTTCGCCGGGTTGGCCGATCCGTCACTACTGGCGAGCAAATTACCGGATCTCGACCTGCTCGACCCGGAAATGCCGGATGTCGGTGTGCTGGAAACGCGCGCCCGCGAAGCCGAAGCCGCGGCGCTTGCTGTCGCCGGCGTAACCAAGTCGGGCGGCGCTTCGGCATCGGCGGGAATTGGCGGCATGGTGCTGGTGACGAGCCAGGGCTTCCACGGCGCCACGATCGGCTCGCGCCATGGCGTCGCCATGACCGCGATCGCCGGCGAAGGCACCGGCATGGAGCGCGACTACGATTTCTCCTCGACGCTGCACGCCGCCGATCTGGAAAACGCCCACGCGATCGGGCGTCACGCCGGCGAGCGGGCGGTCAAGCGGCTCAACCCGCGCAAGGTCGCAACGCGCCGGGTTCCGGTCGTGTTCGACTCCCGGATCTCCGGTTCGCTGGTTGGCCATCTCGCCAGCGCCGCCAATGGCAGTTCGATTGCGCGCAAAACGAGTTTTCTTCGCGAAAAGCTTGGCGCCAGGATTTTTGCCTCGGGCATCAACATTATCGACGATCCGCTGCGGCCGCGCGGGCTGCGGTCGCGGCCGTTCGATGCTGAAGGCATTGCCGGCCGCAGCCGCAAACTCGTCGAAGACGGCGTGCTCAAAACCTGGCTGCTCGACAGCGCGACGGCGCGCGAACTTGATCTGCAAACCACCGGCCACGCCCAGCGCGGCGTCTCTTCGACGCCGTCGCCCGGCCCGAGCAATCTGCATCTCGCCCCCGGAGCAAAAAGTCCGGACGAGCTGATCGCCGATATCGAGGACGGTTTCTACATCACCGACATGATCGGCATGGGTGTCAATCTGGTAACCGGCGATTACAGCCGCGGCGCGTCCGGTTTCTGGATCGAGAACGGCGAATGCACTTATGCGGTCAGCGAAGTCACCATTGCCGGACACCTGTTCGAGATATTCGCGAGCATGACGCCCGCGAACGATCTGGTTTTCCGCTACGGCACCAATGCGCCGACGGTGCGCGTTGAGGGCATGACCGTTGCCGGCCAGTGAGGCCGCCGACCTTGCGCAAGAAGCCGCACGGCTTACCGCATCCGTGCGCGAAGCGGGCTTGCTGGCCCGCTCGATGTTCGGGAAGCCGATCAACAATTGGACCAAGGGCGAGTCTTCACCGGTTTCCGATGCCGACATCGCCGTCGACCGATTGCTGCATGAACGGCTGACCGGGGACGGCTCGGGTTTTGCCTGGCTTTCTGAGGAGAGCGTCGACGATCCCGCCCGGCTCGCGGCGCGGTACGTCTGGATCGTGGACCCGATTGACGGCACGCGCGCCTATCTCGCCGGCCAACCGGATTGGGCGG
>JBAUGC010000596.1:0-2526 GCA_049679485.1 Xanthobacteraceae bacterium | reverse complement strand
ACAACCGCCGATACAGGCGCGATAGAACCCGAACGGGGAGGAAGAAGCTTGGTTTGCAGCCGATCCACCCTCCGTTGGCAGCTAGGGCGCCGCCTGGCACCACACAGTGGGCGTGCGGATGATGCATCAGGGTCTGGCCCCAGGTGTGGAGAATAGCGATCATGCCGGTGTCTCCACCGAGGTGCTTTGGATCGGCGCCAATGACGCGGATCGTCTCAGCGGCGGTCTTGAGCAGGATGTCGTAGACGACCGCCTTGTTCTGGAGCGCGAGGGCGGCAATTGGTGCCGGCACGGTGAAGACGACATGAAAATACGGGACCGGCAACAGGTCCGACTGACGATCAGCGAGCCATTGGGCGCGCGCCAAGCCCTGGCACTTTGGGCAGTGCCGGTCACGGCAGCTGTTGTACGCGATGCGGACCATGCCGCAGTCATCGCACTGCTCGACATGGCCACCGAGCGTTGCGGTCCGGCACGCCTCAATGGCGGCCATGACGCGGCGCTGGTCAGGCAACAACCGACCGCCTTGGGCCGCACGAAACGCATCGCCGTGGCGGCGGAAAATGTCCGCCACCTCCAGCGCGGGGCGCATCGGAGTGCGCTATTCGGGAGGGATGACCTCGATCGCGAGCTGATCAAAGGGGCTCGCCGTGCCGGCGATCAATCCGGTCGCGACCTGGGCGTAACGGGCCGTCGTCTCAAGCCGGCTATGACCGAGCAAGACCTGGATGATCCGGATGTCAGTGCCCCCCTCCAGAAGATGGGTGGCAAAACTGTGCCGAAGCGAATGGGCCGTCACGTGCTTGCCGATCCGAGCCTGCCGCCTTGCAGCGCGACACGCGCACTGAAGAGCGCCGCGGCTGACATGCTCACCAGGCTCCTGGCCGGGAAACAACCAGCAATGCGGCCGTGCCCGCTTCCAGTAGGCACGCAGGATGTTCAGCAGCCGCGGCGACAGCATCGCATACCGATCCCTGCCGCCCTTGCCCCCCTCAATGTGGAGCAACATCCGTTCGCTGTCGATCGAGCTGATCTTCAGCCTGACGACCTCTCCGACGCGCATGCCAGCCGCATAGGCCGTCGTCAGCGCAACGCGATTCCGCAAACCAGGAACCGCATCCAGAAAACGGGCAATCTCCTCACGGTTGAGGACCGGCGGAAGCTTCTCCGGCTCTTTGCCGGCGACGATGCGCTCAAGCGCCTCCTTTTGGCCGAGCGTGATGCCGTAAAAGAACCGCAGCGCACAAGCCACCTGGTTGATGTGCGACCAAGAGTACTTCTTGTCGATCAGATGCAGCTGGTAAGCACGGACGTCCTCCATGCCAAGTCGATCCGGTGAACAATTGAAATACCGACTGAACTTCGCAACCGCATACATGTAGGATTGCTGCGTCGCTTGCGACAGATTGCGGATGGTCATGTCCTCGATCATGCGCCGGCGAAGAGGGCTCATCGTAGCCATCGGGAACTCCTGCCTTGAGAGGGATGGGTGTGAAGATCCACATCCTCTCAGACAGGGGACTCCCGATCAGCAGTTCCTCTACCGCGACCCAGCCGCTACTCCCGCGCAGCGGGTTCGTTCAATGCCAGAGGGTTCAAATAGGTCCCGCGTTGCCGTTCATGGCAGCGAGTCCCGTCGCGGGAGCTATTTGAAGCCGGATTGAACGAAGCTGCGTCTTATTTGGCTGGGGCCTATGGGCACTCAAGCCGGACGGTGACGGTTGAATGAGTTATTCGGCCATCATGTTGCCGAATGATACGCAAAACGAGTGCTTATTAAGAGCTCGGGGCATCATTTAGCCGAGAATTATCGCCTCGTTTTGACAGTCGATGCGTGAGGAAGCACGTCCGTGGGGCTTTGCGGGCGGGGCACCCGCATCTCGACGGGAAACGTCGGCATTGGTCGGCGCGTGATGGCAAAAGGGCCGGGTTCGAGGTGAATCATCATGAGGTGTCCCAGCATGCTGCCGAGTCTCGGGGAGGGGCTGAACGCGGCTGGTATCCGATCTCGACCATGCGGCCTCCACAGATGGGACACTGATCGATGCGATGACCGGTGAGAATTGCGTAGCGGTCGCGATAATCGGCCACTTTGACGGTTGGGGCCGGTTTCGGTGCCTGGAGTGCGGCGCGGATGGCGGTAAGCTTGGCGGCACGGCATGCGTTTGCCAGAAAGCCAAAGTGGCGGATGCGACGGAAGCCTTTCGGCAGCACGTGGAGCAGAAAGCGGCGGATGAACTCGTCAGCGTCAAGTGTCATGACCTTGGGCTGGTTCTCGGCGCGATAGTCCTTCCAACGGAAGTTGACGCTCCCGTTCTCGCAGGCGACAACTCGACTATTGGCGATTGCGACACGATGAGTGTAGCGGCCCAGATACTCCAGGACTTGCTGCGGTCCTCCGAAGGGCCGCTTTGCATAGACGTTCCATTCGACTTTGCGTAGTGCCTCAAGGTATTGGGCGAAGGCGGTCGGCTCCGCGAGATTTGCGAGATCGCCGAAAAATCTCAATTCCGCTTTGTCGAAGAC
>JBAUGC010000595.1:0-8371 GCA_049679485.1 Xanthobacteraceae bacterium | reverse complement strand
TCTTCGTTGAGACCGTCGGAATGAGTAAGAATGGAGGCTGCTACTGCAATCTCATCGTCGAGAGCCAAAATACGCGACGTCTTTGGCGGCGCATGCGGATGCCTCGCCAGTATGTCGCCAAATTCCGCCCGCGCCGATCTGTCAATCGCGACAATCAGCCTGCTCATCACGTCGTCGAACATGGCGATGTGCTCTTCCGACAAGCCGACGTTGTCTACGATAAAAAAATCCGTAAGCCGCCGCATCACCGCCGCGCGGCGATGCAGGTCTTGCCTTGCGATTGCCTCTTCGAGTTCATCGATCAGCGATTGCGATGGCGTCGCGCCGGCATCGCTGGCTTGCTGCTCCGAGCCATTGTCCGCATCGACCGCATTCGGCGTGGCAAGGTCAGGCGGCATACTGGACCGCTCCGGCCACGGACAACGTATTGAAGTTGAGCTCGGACGCCGGACACGGCCGGTGGATTAAGAATCCCTGGATGGTCGTGACGCCGGCCTGCGCCAGAATGCGAAGCTGCTCCTCCTTTTCGACGCCTTCCGCAGTCGTATGAATGTCGAGGCTCTGCGCCAGCGCCAAAACCGCCGAGATGATCGCAGCACAGTCGGCGCGATTGGTCATGTTCTTGGTGAACGACTTGTCGATTTTGATTTTGTCGAATGGGAACATCGTCAGTTGGCTGAGCGATGAATATCCCGTGCCGAAATCGTCCAGCGCTACGGTGATACCCAGGTTTTTCAGTTTCGTCAGAAAGACCGGGGCTTCGGCTCCGTATTCGATCAAAGCCGTTTCCGTAACTTCGAGTTCCAACCGTTCCGGCGGCAAACCGGTCTCGGCGAGCACGCACATGATCTGATCGAGCAGAGAAGCGCTGCGCAGCTGCACGGCTGAAAGATTGACTGCCACTTTCATGGACGGCGGCCACCTCACCGCTTCGTTGCACGCTGTTTGCAGAACCCATTCGCCGATCTTGAGGATCAAGCCGGATTCTTCCGCGAAAGGAATGAACTGATCGGGTGCGATCAACCCTTTTTCCGGATGACGCCAGCGGATAAGGGCTTCGGCACTGCACATTTTACGCGTCTTGGTATCGACGATGGGCTGAAAGTGAAGCTCGAATTCGCTCTGCGTGAGCGCCCGACGCAGTTCGTGTTCGAGAACATGCTTTTCGACCACCGCCTGGCCGAGTACCGGCTCAAACGTCGCATAGCGGTTTCGGCCTAGCGATTTTGCGTGATAAAGTGCGAGATCGGCCCGCTTCAACAAGTCGTCGCCGTAAAAGCCATGCTCCGGCGCCAGTGCTATGCCAATACTGGCACCAATATTGACAACGTTCCCGCTGACGGAGAACGGCTCCGCGATCAGCTCGATGATACGGCCCGCGAGGGTCTCAGCGGCATCGCCCTGATTGATGTCGTTCACCTGTATGATAGCGAATTCGTCGCCGCCCAGCCGCGCTAATATGTCGTTGTTCCGCAGCGCCGCTTTGAGTCGCACGCCAACTTGTCTAAGCAGTTCGTCGCCGGCGGGATGACCAAATGTATCGTTTACTTGCTTGAACCAGTCGAGGTCCAACATCAGGACACTGAATTCCTCTCCCGCGCGGCGGCAACGATCGCATGCATCTTCGACCCTCTCCATCAACGCCGCGCGATTGGCCAAACCGGTCAGTGCATCGTGATGCGCCATATGCGCGATCCTCGTCTCCGACTGCCGGCGCTCGGTGATATCTTCGTGCGTGGTCACCCAGCCGCCGTCAGGCATTGGCCGGTTGACGACGGCGATTTCCCGCCCATCTGGCGTCTTCATCACATGGCTAACGGTGCGGCCCGCGGCAAGCTGTTCCAATATCTCGGCCCGGTAGCGCTCCGGCTCCTCGGCGAGCAAGCCGGTGGCAGACCGGTGTTGGAGCAGCTCGATTAAATTGCAACCCGGTTTGACCTTGTCAGCGGACAGCCCATGCATTTGCAGGAAACGGTTATTGAACACGACCAGGCGTTCCTGCGCATCGAACATCAAGAGGCCATGCGACATGTTCTCGATCGCGGCATTGAGTCGTGCTGTCTGCCGCTCTCCCGCCGACAAAATCTCGAGCATGGCCTCGGCCTTGGTTCGGGCGAGCTCCGCCGCGATCTTGTCAGCCTGCGCTTGCATGCGGTGCTGGTGCTCCGACCACCACCGCCCGATCCCGTAGCCGGCGATCAGCACGACCAGGATGCAGCACGCCATTTCCGCGGCCGCGATCTCAGCGCTGCGGCGCCAACCGCGCAGGGCCGCGTCCTCGCTTTGCGTGGCCAGGATGAACAGTGGATAATCGTCGAGCACGTGCGCGGCCTCAATGCGCATCGTGTTGTCGATCGAGCTGACTTTCTGCACCACGATGGCACTGGCTTCACCCAGCCGGGTCTGTATGCCGTTCGGAAACTTCTTGCCGATGACATTGGCCCCGGGAAGTCTTGCCAAGACAGTTCCGTCAAGCCGATCGAGCGAGATTGAGCTTTCGTTCTCCGAACTGTCGATGACTGAATGCCAGTAGCTTTCGAAGAATTCGAGCCTGACAAACGCACACAGGAGCCCGACCGTCGCCCCGTCAGCGCCGTGCATGCGCAGCGCCAGTACGATCCCCGGGACTCCGCTGTTGCGGTTTGCCGTAGGAGCGCTCACAAACCGTTCGAGGGCTGGTTTGTCCTTGAACGCGACGAAATAGTCGCGATCGGCGACGTTGAGTTGAACCGGTGCGGACCGCGACCCATTGATGATATTGCCATCAACGTCGACGAGGCCGAGCGCTTCGATTTGCGGGAGGCCGGTAATCTGTTGCGCCAGCATCTGCTGAATGTTGGGTGCGCCACCGCGGCGCCGAAACATCTCCGCGTCTGCGATCTGGCCGGGCTCAAGGCGGTCGGCCACCGCCTTGAGCACCAGCGAGACCGACTGCAACGAAAGATTGGCTTGCGCAGCGAGCGTAGAACTCCGCCGCTCCAGCAGGTGCCTTACCTGATCGAGCGCCGATTCACGCAGCCTTGCCACGATCGCCGCGTTGGCAAGCACTATCGCCGTGATCGTCAGCAAGCATGCGCCGGCAAGGACGATTTGCCATCGCGGCATCGTTCGCCCGAGCGTCGGCAGAAGCGTCACGTCGAGGACTCCGGCAGCGGCCGCCAAAGACAGGCAAAACTGCCAGTCACCATCAGGTGAAATGTTTGGGATTTTGTTCGAAAATACCGATCACGCGCACATTCGTGCGTGAGCCTTAACGGGTACTAAATCTGAACCCGGAGCAATAAAAGACAGCGCCTCGAAGGCCATTCTGGGCCGAATAAGGCCATGGCCCCGCTCGGCAGGTATTTGGCGGTAAAGCCCACAAAAGCGTAAAGCCGGCCGGCAAAACCTTCGCCGTTTCACGCGGCACCAACTTTGGCGGCTTGGCGCTAAACGGCCACGGTGCGCAGGAAGTCTTCGACCTCGCCGCGCAGCCTGACCGTCGCGTTCTCGACCTCTTCGGACGCCGCCAGCACGGTTTGTGCCGAGCTGCGTGTTTGTGTGACGCCGCTCGCGACGTCGCCCAGCGCCGCCACCACCGCTTTGGCGCCGTCGGCGGCGCTAGCGACATTGTGCGAAATCTCTCCGGTCGCCAATTCCTGCTGCGCGATGGCGCCCGCGACCTCCGAGCTATGGGAGTTGATGTCCTGCATCCGTTGCGTGATGGTGCGAATAGCCGCGACCGCCTCGCTGGTCGAACTCTGGATCGACGAAATCTCGTTGGCGATTTCCTTAGTCGCTTTCGCCGTTTGCACCGCAAGCGACTTCACTTCCGAAGCGACGACCGCAAAGCCGCGTCCGGCTTCGCCGGCGCGCGCGGCCTCGATCGTAGCATTGAGCGCCAGAAGATTAGTCTGCTCGGCGATGTCCTGAATAAGCTTCACGACATCGCCGATCCGTTGTGCGACCCGCGCCAGCGCCGCGATATCGTTATTGGTAGCGGTGGCGGCGGCGGCGGCACCGCGCACCACGTCGTTGGCCTGCGCGTGTTGGCGGCTGATCTCCTTGATCGAAGCAGAAAGCTCCTCGGCGGCAGCGGCGGCGGTCTCGACATTTGCCGACGCCGCATTTGATCCGCGTACCGCGCCTTCGGCGCGGTGCAGCGTATGATCCGATGTCGCCAGCAAGCTTTGCGCTGCGGCTTTCATCGCCACGGCGCTTTGCCCGACGATTTGCAGGACGTTCTCGACCCGGCCGCGAAACGTGGCGATCTGGGCGTCCGCCGCAAGCCGTCCCTGCTCGCGCCGTCGCAGCGAATCGCGCTCTTCCTCGGCCGCAAGCTGTTCCGTAATATCGGTATGCGTCGTCACCCAGCCGCCACTCGGCAGCGGCCGGCTGACCAGCGCGATAATGCGGCCGTCGCTGAACTTGACGGTTTTCTTCTCGGTCCGCCGTTCGGCGACCTGCTGAAGGCAGGCCGCGACGTATTGATCCGGATCGCCGGAAAACGTGCCGCTCTCCATGCGCAGCAGAAGAAGCTCACGCAGCGACATGCCACCACGCAATTGTTCGCGGCGCAACAGATGCATTTCGATGTAACGCATATTGCAGAGGACCAGCCGGGCCGCGTCATCAAACATGCACAAGCCTTGGGTCATGTTGTTGAGTGCGATCCTCGCCAGAAGATTACGGCGGCGTTCCGTGGCGAGCGCCACGAGAGCGCCGATCCCCAACGCCGCAAGTGTCAGCAGGCCGGATAGGATGACCCCACCTGCAGCGGGGATGGCATTCAAGGTACGGAAAATTCCATCCAGGCCGATCCAGGCGACGCTAATGATCCCCAGCGCAAGTCCGATAGCGCCCGGCAAGATGAGGAGCCGCCATTGACGAAAAGTCTTAGCCAGAGTGTGACCGAAAAGCATGACCAGCCCGTCAGGATCGACGGCCCGAGACTAATCGCTGATGCATTTTTTTAGGGTTAACGGACCGTGCTCAATTCCGTGCCAGTCCCCTCGACCCCCCGCTAAGAGCGGAAGCGGCCGCGAATGTTCTTGGCCCCCGCGATGGTGGCCGCGCGTAATCCCTCCAGACCTTGCGCCAGCGCAAACGGCGGGTGCGGCCGGGCCGCGATCAAGCGGTCGCAGAGCGGCAGCCGCTCGCGCCACAGACGATCAATCATCGCGTGGTTCGCCGTCGCACAAGAGTCAGCGCAGGTGACTTTCACATCGTCGAGAAGTTCGCGCGTGAGTTCCACGGTCAGCATGACGCCAGGCGAATAGCGGGCAAAGGCCTCGTCGTAGGCGATCTTCCAGAACCAGGCGCAGCGCCCACTACGCAAGACGATCGTCGCGGCAATCGCGCGCCCATCGATCAGGATGCGGTTGATCGCGGCTTTGCCTTCCGCGGCGAGGTCGCAAACTGCCGCGACGATAAAGCGCCGAAGAAGCTCGTGATCGGCCGTAGCGGTACCCGCTCTGCCCTTCCAGCCGCCCGCTTCGAGCGCTAAAAAATCGTCAAGCGCTCTGCCGACGGCAGCGGGCTCAGTGGCGGTGGTGATCAAGACGGCGCCGGTCTCGGCCAAGCGCCGCCACCGCCGCCGGAGTTCCTTTTGCCGGTGCCGACCTATCGCGCGTTCGACGTAAAGCGACCGCGCGCCCCCGGGCGCCAGCAGCGCCCGCTGGTGACGATTGAAGTCGGCGACTCGCATCTGCGCACGCCGCAGCATTGGAGCAAGCGCCGCGGCGAAGGGACCACTCTCCGGCAGGAAGGGCAGCAATACCAATCCCGGCAACGTCGCTGAGTTCACCAGATGAGCAAAGAAAGCGGCGATGACCGGTTCGGCCGCTTCGCGTTCGACGAGCGGTACGCCAAGCGGGCCATAGGGGTGCGTCAAACCGAGCAGGATCGGCAGCTTAAGACCATAACGACGCTTTACTATCCGGCCTGGAAACAAACCGAGAAGTCGGCGCGAGTCCGTGCCCGACCACACCAGCACGGCGCCAGCGTCACGCCCGAAGACCGGCACCGCCGCGAGCAGGAAAGCGGGCTCGTAAAAGACGTTCGGCTCGAGCGGGTGTGCGGCGAGTTCGCGCCATTGGGCGACGATGGGCGCAAGCTCGGTCAGCGCACGCCACTCAACCGTTAAGGAATCAGCAGCGTAGCGATCGGCAAGTGTAGCGCGGCGCGCTTTGGCGATCGCGCCTGCGGTGTCTTCCAGCGTGACAGCGGGCGCCAGATCGGCCGCGGCTCTGATCATCATAGCCGCGCCCTAGGTGTTCTTTGGGCCGCCGAAAACAAAGCAGTGGAACCCTAAGCGATATTTGGCGATCACGAACAGACCGGCGGATTCGAACACCAGCGCGACTGAGCTTGCTATCGCGGCGCCGGCGAGCCCGATCCGGGGAATGAGCACGACGCACAGCACCAGATCGAGTGCGAACGAAAGTCCGTAGACCAGCGCGCAGGAGCGCCGCTCGCCGAGCATGTTGAGGAGGCGTTCGGCGGGACCGACCGAAGCCCGCGCCAACAGGCCAATGGCGATAATGAACATCAGATAATAGCCGGACACAAAGTCCGCGCCGTACAAGCGCAGCAGCGGCCGCCCGAATACCAGTAAGAAGATAATCGCGGCAAGCGACGGCCAGAACGTCAACCGCACCGACTGCTTTACAAAAGCGGCCAGTCGCTGTCGCTCGCCGGTGACGTGATATTCGGCGAACTTGTGCGCGATCGTTTGCGCCACCGAGTAGTAGATGAAGGCGACCAAGGCCAGCGTCTTGACCGTGGCGTAGTAGATCGCGACCTCGTTCGCCGGACGGAATTGCTGGAGGACGATGACGTCGGAATAGCTGAGCAGGAGATAGAACGCCTCGACGACAAAGATCGGCGCTGAAACGGCGAGCCAGGCGCGGGGGTCGTAGGCGCGCGGTCCGCTCTCGATCACTCCGGCGAGTCGGCGATTGAGGATTACAAGCTGGCCGACACCGACGCTCAAGAGCGTAATAACACCCGCGATGGTCGCAGTCACAGCATCCGTCGGCAATCCGACCGTGTAGGCAAGACCCATCAGCACCAGCAGCATGAGCTGGCGCAGCACGTAGACCGGCGAAAGTCCGAGATTGACCCAGTTGTACGAGCGCGCAATGCCGCCCAGCACCTGCCAGAGCGCGAACATCGCCACCATCGGGCAGGACCAATAAAGCGGAACGATAGTTGCCGGATCGAGATGCGGCGACAGCAGCGCGACGGCAATCGCGCCCGCGCCCGCGACGCCGCTTGAGATGAGCAACGCCATCCACCGGCTGCCGCTGAGAAATCCGCGCAGCAGCGTGAATTTCTTGTGTTCGGTGTATTCGGGGATCAGACGCTGAGCAGCCGACGCTAATCCAAGATCGGCCATGCCGCCGATCAACAGCACCCAAGTCCAAGCGTAGATGTAAACGCCGAATTCGAAGGCGCCCATCCAGCGCGCGAGCAGGATCTGCGAGACAAACGCGATCGCCGCACTGGCCACGCGAATGATGAACGCGGCACCGGCAAGACGCCGCACCAGCGAGGAGTCGCTGCCATCGGTGAAGAGCGCATAGCCACGAGCGACCGCGCCATTGATTTCCTCGCCCCACGGAACCGAAGACGATAGGCGCCAGGAGCTACGCCACTGAATGCACGAAGAAATACGCCAGGACATGCGCCAAACCGAACACGGCGCTTGCTCGGAACCGATCGATGCCACAAGAACCTCTACGCCGGGAGCACGATCCTGAAAGCGGTAGTCGGTGTTCCGAATAAGATCATGCGCCATTAAGTAGCCCTGAGCGCAGTCGGTTCGCTTGAAGCGAATGCGCTCTAGGCGACGCCGAAATCGCTAGCAAGGAACCGTTAACATTCAGTTGGAAGAAATTAACAATTGCGAAGGCAATTGCGGTGCCGGCGCCAAGCCCAACGATCAATCGGCGCTCAATAATCCTTCAGCAGCCGCTCGATGTAATCGAGCTCCTCCTGCGGGCGCAGGATGTCGCCGAAGCGGCGGCGTAACTCCTCGATGATGCGGCGGGCGCGCTGCACATCGATCTCGCCGGGCACTTTGACAGTGACGTCGTCGCCGTAGTCGCGTCCGCGCAACGGCCGGCCGAGCGGGTCGGTGTCGCGTTGCGCACGCGGCAACCCGAGGCGACCGTTCTGGCCCGGACCCGGCCCCTGGCCCATTTGCTGCTGCATCGATTGCGCCAGCCCCTGCGCGCCCTTGCGCAGCGCCTCAAGCGCGCGGCCTTGCGAGTCGACGGCGCCTTCGGCATTGCCGTCGCCGAGGTCGCCCTCGGCTTCGCCCATGGCTTCGCCGGCGCGGCCGAGCTGATCCATGCCGTTCTGGCCCTGACCCTGTTGGCCTTGTTGG
>JBAUGC010000594.1:0-4642 GCA_049679485.1 Xanthobacteraceae bacterium | reverse complement strand
AATCGAAAGCGCGTATCGGGATCGAGTCCGACATCGGTCAACGCCTGGACCACCCGCTCGTCGCGCTGGCGATTGGTCATCTGCGGGTGATGGACCTTGAGTCCTTCCTTGATGATGTCGGCGACCGACAGGCGCGGGGAGAGCGACCCATAGGGATCCTGGAACACGATCTGCATGTCGCGGCGGAACGGCCGCATCTGGCCAAAGCGCAGACCCTGCAGCTTGTTGCCCATGAAAACGATCGGCCCGTCGGAGGAAATCAGCCGCAGGATGGCAAGGCCCAGCGTGGTTTTGCCGGAGCCGGATTCGCCCACCACGCCGAGCGTCTCGCCCTTGCGCAGCGCGATGCTCACGCCGTCGACCGCCTTGATGTGGCCGACGGTCTTGCGCAGCACCCCGCGCCGGATCGGAAACCAGACTTTGAGATCCTTCGCCTCCAGCAGCAACGGTGCGCCGGGTTGTGGCGGCGCCGGATCGGGCTTCGGCTCGGCGGCGAGCAGCGCGCGCGTGTAGGGATGCGCGGGCGCGGAAAACACGCGTTCGACGGGGCCCTGCTCGACGATCTTGCCTTCCTTCATCACGCAGACCTTCTGCGCGAGCTTGCGTACGATGCCGAGGTCGTGGGTGATGAACAAAAGCGACATGCCGAGCCGCTGCTGGATTTCCCGCAACAGCGCGATGATCTGCGCCTGCACGGTGACGTCGAGCGCGGTGGTCGGCTCGTCGGCGATGAACAGCTCCGGCTCGTTGGCGAGCGCCATGGCGATCATGACGCGCTGGCGCTGGCCGCCGGACAGCTGATGCGGATAGGCGCCGAGCCGGCTTTGCGGATCGGGAATGCCGACTTGGCTGAGCACCTCGATTGTCCGTGCGCGGGCGGCGGCGCCGGTCAGCCCGCGATGCAGCAGCAAAATCTCGCTGATCTGCTTCTCGACCGGGTGCAGCGGGTTGAGCGAGGTCATCGGCTCCTGGAAGACGATGGTGATGTCGTCGCCGCGCACCTGCCGCATGGCGCGCTCGGAAAGCGGCAACAGGTTGCGGCCCTTGAAGGTGATCGTGCCCGACGGATGCGACGCCGCCGGGTAGGGCAGGAGCTTCAGGATCGACAACGCCGTGACCGATTTGCCGGAGCCGGATTCGCCGACCAAAGCCACCGTTTCGCCTTTGCCGATGTCGAAGGAGACACGGTCGACGGCCAACGTCTCGTGTCCGCCGGCGCGGAAAGCGACGGAGAGGTCGCGGACGGAGAGGAGGGGATCGGCGGTCATGCCAGAGCCTGCAAAAGGTTCTGAATGCCTTTTTCATCGGGCCTTACTTGTCGCATTCCTGCGGGCAATTTTTTGAAATCGGCGTCTCCAGTTACCAAGAACCTGCACTTGCTCTGAATCGCCGAGATTAAGTGAATCGCGTCCGGCAATTTGAGCGGACTTATTTTTCTGAGGTCTGCCGTGCGGATCAAAATCTCTCGTGTGACCGGGAGAAGAGACACGGCGCCACTCCAAATGAGCAGATCGAGATAGACTCGCCGCTTTGCTTGCAGCGGCCACGCTCCTCGACGTTTTGAGGGAGCTAGAACTTCTGCAAGCGTAATTTCGCTCGTGAACATCAAATCTCTTCGTGCGCGCAAAAGCTTTATCAACTCTTTCGCCGGTCCGGCCGTCGCAGGAATACCCTCCACGGCGTAAATCAATACGTTACTGTCCACGTAGACGCGTTTATCAAGCGGATCACTCATCCCATTCGTCTCGTTGGCGGCGAATTTCCGCGTCGATTTCCTCTTTCGAGCGCCGACGGAATCCCTTTTGCGAAAAAATCTCTTCCAAAGTCATGACCCGCGCAGGCCTTTTTTCCTCCTCAATTGTCACGGTAACCCGAGTATTCGGATCGCTGTTCGGCCGCAGGTCTTCCGGCAATTGCGCCGCCGGATAATGCTCTCGGATAATTTTATTCATTGGACCATCTCCACAATGGGCTCATGGTAGCGGCTTCTCACGCAAACGTCTTCCGCGGGTCGAAGGCATCGCGCACGGCTTCGCCGATGAAGATGAGCAGCGACAGCATCAGGGCGACGGTGCAGAAGCCGGTCAATCCGAGCCACGGCGCCTGTACGTTGGCTTTGCCCTGGGACAGAAGTTCGCCGAGCGAAGGCGACCCGGGCGGCAGGCCGAAGCCTAGAAAATCGAGCGCGGTCAGCGTCATCACCGATGACGACATGATGAACGGCAGGAACGTCAGCGTCGCCACCATGGCGTTCGGCAACAGGTGGCGGAACATGATGACGGCGTTCGACACGCCGAGCGCGCGCGCGGCAATGATGTATTCGAAGTTGCGCCCGCGCAGGAATTCGGCGCGAACGAGGCCGACAAGCCGCACCCAGGAAAACAGCAGCAGAATTCCGAGCAGCACGAAGAAGCCGGGAACCAGAACCGAGGAGATGATGAGGAGCAGATAAAGCTCCGGCACCGAGGTCCAGATTTCGATGAAGCGCTGGAACAGAAGATCGATCCAGCCGCCGAAATAGCCCTGCACGGCGCCCGCGGCGACGCCGATAACCGACGACACGATTGTTAGAATGAGGCCGAACAGCACCGAGAGGCGAAAGCCGTAGATCAGGCGGGCGAGCACATCGCGGCCCTCGTCATCGGTGCCGAACCAGTTGTATTCGAGATCGCTGCAGCTCTTAAGGCCCTTGCGCTGTACGACTGATTTACATTCCGCTTCGGTCAGCAGCCAGGTCGGTTTCGACGGCGCCGGAGTCGGCAGATCGAGGTTGTGCGTGTCGTAGGAATAGCGGATCGGCGGCCAGATCATCGTGCCGCCTTTGTCCGCAATCAGTTTCTGCACGTAGGGGTCGCGGTAGTCGGCCGCGGTCTCGAAATCGCCGCCGAAAGTGGTCTCCGGATAAGTGAAAACGACCGGAAAATAGGACTTTCCGGCGTAGCTGATATAGAGCGGTTTGTCGTTGGCGATGAATTCGGCAAACAGGGTGACGACGAAAAGAACAAGAAAAATCCACAATGACCAGTGGCCGCGCCGATTGGTCTTGAAATTCTGCCACCGCCGTTTGTTGATCGGCGACAGCGCAAACCGCCGTGGCATGGGGGTGGGGCCCAGCGGTCCGGCCGGCTCGATATCCGGCATGAACCCCGGCGCTTCGAGCCGCCGTGCTTCAGGGGTCTCGATGACATTGTCGGTGCGGGTCTTGTCGTCCACCTCACACCTCTCGCGTCTCGAAGTCGATGCGCGGATCGATCCAGGTGTAGGTCAGATCGGAAATCAGGTTCACCACGAGGCCGACGAGGGCGAAGATATAGAGATTGGCGAATACCACGGGATAGTCGCGATTAAGGACGCTCTCGAAGCTTAACAGCCCGAGGCCGTCGAGCGAGAATATCGTTTCGATCAACAGCGAGCCGGCGAAGAAAGCGCTGACGAACGCGCTCGGAAAGCCGGCGATGACGAGCAGCATCGCGTTGCGAAAAATATGACCGTAAAGCACCTGCCGCTCGGAGCAGCCTTTGGCGCGCGCGGTGAGGACGTATTGCTTGCGCAATTCCTCGAGAAACGAGTTCTTGGTGAGCAGCGTCATGGTGGCAAAGGCAGCAAGCCCCATGGAGACGATCGGCAGCGTCAGGTGCCAGAAATAATCGAGAATCTTGTGCCACCAGGAAAATTGCTCCCAGCCGTCGGAGGTGAGCCCGCGCAACGGAAAAATACTGAAGAACGAGCCACCCGCGAACAGGATGATGAGTAAAATCGCAAACAGGAATCCGGGAATGGCGTAGCCGACGATGATGACGCCTGAGGTCCACACGTCGAATTGCGAGCCGTCGCGCACTGCCTTGCGGATGCCGAGCGGGATCGAGATCAGATAGCTTATAAGCGTCATCCAGATGCCGAGTGAAATCGAAACCGGGAGCTTCTCCTTGATCAGTTGCAGCACGCTCACGTCGCGGAAGTAGCTCTTGCCGAAGTCGAAGCGCAGATAGTTCCAAAGCATGAGAAAAAAGCGCTCGTAGGCGGGCTTGTCGAAGCCGAACTGTTTTTCCAGGCTTTTGATGAATTCGGGATCGAGCCCCTGCGCGCCGCGATATTTGGCGTTGACGTCGAGCTGGGCGCCCGGTTGCAGCGCCCCGCGCGCGCCGAAGTCGCCGCCGGCCGAGCCGGAAATGCGCGAAGTAGCCCCGGTGTCGTTTCCGGAGAGCTGGGCGATGACGCGTTCGACCGGCCCGCCGGGTGCGAACTGCACCACGACGAAAGATACCAGCATGATCCCAAAGACGGTCGGAATCATGAAGAGAAGTCGGCGGACGATGTAGGCGGTCATGCGTGTAGTCCCATCGTCATCCTGAGGTGCCCGCGCGCGGCGCGGGCCTCGAAGGACGCTGCTCAGGCTGGGCCGGCATCCTTCGAGGCTCGCTCCACTCGCACCTCAGGGTAACGGAACAACAACTTTGCGCGAGAAATGTGCCGTATACCACGTCCTGACTAACCCGCCCGCCGGATTTTCGCTGCCTTGCTCGGGTCATACCACCAGGTCTCCGGAATGCCGCGGAAATAGCGCGGCTGGGCGGCCGGCCGGCCGAAGACATCCCAGTATGCGATCCAGTGCGAGGGCTTGTACCAGTGCGGAATCCAGTAA
>JBAUGC010000593.1:0-3934 GCA_049679485.1 Xanthobacteraceae bacterium | reverse complement strand
TCTCGCGGCGTAGCTCGGCGAGCGAAGGTTCTGGGCGACGTGGCGGTTTCATGCTTTGCCCGGGATAACGCGTGAAATTGATAGGTGCGGCCGGGGCTGAAAGCAAAGAAAAATCAAACACCAAGCTAAGAAAACATTGACTCCTTTAGCCAGCGGCCTATTTACGCCCCTTTGACCGCCCTTGAGGCGGGCGCAAAAACGTTAAAGTATTAGTCCGGGACGTAACTTATGGCCGAGGCCAGCGCCACGCTCGATCGCGCCGACCGTGCGCGCGAGGCGGATCACCCGCACTCGCTGGTCGTGCGCTTTTCTGCAAACAATCCGTTGCGGCTTGATGCCGGGATTGACTTCAGTCCGTTGCAGATTGCCTACCAGACTTACGGCACGCTCAACGCCGAGCGTGACAATGCCATCCTGGTCTGTCATGCGCTGACCGGCGATCAGCACGCGGTCAACGATCATCCGATAACCGGCAAACCAGGCTGGTGGGAAACCATGGTCGGGCCGGGCCGGCCGATCAACACGGATCGCTATTTCATCATTTGCCCGAATGTTGTCGGCGGCTGCATGGGGACGTCCGGGCCGGCCTCGACCAATCCCGCCACCGGCATGCCGTGGGGCCTCGACTTTCCCGTCATCACCGTGCGCGACATGGTGCGTGCCCAGGCGATGCTGCTGGATTATCTCGGCATTGAGTCGGTATTTGCGGTGGCCGGCGGCTCGATGGGCGGCATGCAGGTGCTGCAATGGGCGGCAAGCTATCCGCATCGCGTGTTCGCGGCGCTTCCGATCGCCGCATCGATGCGCCATTCGGCACAAAACATCGCCTTCCACGAAGTCGGCCGCCAAGCGGTAATGGCGGATCCCGAATGGCGCGGCGGCCGCTATTTTGCCGAAAGCACCAATCCGCGCCGGGGGCTTGCGGTCGCGCGCATGGGCGCACACATCACTTACTTGTCGGATGCCGCGCTGCACCGAAAGTTCGGCCGCCGGTTTCAGAATCGCGAGAATCCGACATTCTCGTTTGATGCCGATTTTCAGGTCGAGTCCTACCTGCGCCACCAGGGGATCACTTTCGTCGAACGCTTCGACGCCAACTCCTATCTCTATCTGACCCGGGCGATGGACTATTTTGATCTTGCCGCCGATTACGACGGCGTTGCCGCCAACGCCTTCCGCGGCGCGCCGACGCGCTTCTGCGTGATCTCTTTCACCAGCGACTGGCTGTTCCCGACGCCGGAATCCCGGGCTACGGTGCATGCGCTGAATGCGGCAGGCGCCCGGGTTTCGTTCGCCGAAATCACGACTGATAAAGGCCACGACGCCTTCCTGTTGGACGAGCCGGAATTGTTTACGATCGTCCGTGGCTTCCTTGATGGTGCGGCGGCAGCGCGCGGCTTGCCGCCGGCGCGGAGATAGCGATGCTCACCCGGCTCAAGCACGACCTCACCATGGCCGAAGCCGCGCGCGGGCCAGGCGGCTCGCGCGTCGACCTTCTGGTCGTCGCCGCTATGGTGGAGCCCGGTGCGCGGGTGCTCGACGTCGGCTGTGGCGATGGCGAACTGTTGCGTCTGCTGGAGACGCGCGGCGTCGACGGCCGCGGCATCGAGTTGTCACGTGAGGGCGTGAACGAATGTGTCGCCAAGGGCCTCGCGGTGGTACAGGGCGACGCCGACACCGACCTCGTGGACTATCCCGACGACGCCTTCGACTTCGTCATCCTGTCGCAGACCCTGCAGGCGACCCGCCAGCCGCGCGTCGTGCTCGAACATATGCTGCGCATCGGCCGTTACGCGATCGTTTCGTTTCCGAATTTCGGGCACTGGCGAATCCGGCTGCAAGTCGCGCTCGGCGGTCACATGCCGCACACCGACAATTTGCCCTATGCCTGGTACGAGACGCCCAACATCCACTTCTGCAGCATCAAAGATTTCCGCCAGCTGTGCCGCGTCGCCGGCGCCAAGATTGAAGAAGCGGTATCACTTAACGCCTGGGGCAGCCGAATGCGGCTGAAAATGCCGTGGTGGTTCTGGAACCTGTTCGGCGAGCAGGCGGTGTTCTTGCTCAGTCGCCGAGGGTAATCTCGTTATTGGCAGGGCCCGTAGCTCAATGGTCAGAGCTAGCGGCTCATAACCGCTTGGTTGGAGGTTCGAGTCCTCCCGGGCCCACCATGTTTTCATTAGCTTTTTTGTCGCTTGGCTGGGCCATTTTTCGGCTCAACCAATGAAACAACCAAAGAAACGTTCTGCGATTGTTTCGAGGTGATCGCCTGCGCCGCGGCCCGCATGTAGTCGGGATGATGATGGCCGTAGGTCCGCTCGATCATTTCGGCGGACATCCCCAGGTACCCGGCGGCCTGCCAGATTGGTACGCCGCGCTGCATTAGCCAGGTCGCGGCCGTGTGCCGGAGAGTGTGCGGAGTAACCCGACCCCACAGTCCGGCTAGGCTGACGGCGTGCTTGAAGCCGGTCTTGACGGACTTCACCGGAAGTCCCTGCCATTCGACGAAGTGCGACGTCACGACGCCGCGTCGGACCCAGCGACGCATGTGTGTTAAAAGCCGCGGCGGTATCGGTGCGGGCGATTGACGCTTGTTTGTGGCACGGCGACCAATAGCCAGCCGATAGAAGATCCCTTGGTCGAGGTCGACGAACGAATGCCCGAGCTCCCGATACGGCGACGCTGAAGCGATCGCACCGGCGCGGGTACCTGTATAAAGGCCGATCAGAATGAACCGGGCCAAATGTCGAAGAGGACGCTTATCAGTCTCGACCGGCTGCCCTTTGAGGCTGCCGCGATGGACAGTCTGTTTCTCGCGGTACCGCCAACAAGCCCAGATCAGCCTCGCCGCTTCGTCGCGGGTTAGCCAGCGATCCCGTGGTGGGCCTTTGGCAGGCAGCGTGACCCGCACCATCCCGTAGTGCAGATTTTCCTTGGCGTGATGGTTGATTGCGGCCCGCAGGGTCTCGAGATCCGCACGCGCACCGCCGGTCTTGCCACGCGCCTTAACGTAGGCACGACACTCGGCGGCAGTCACCTGGGACAGGCTCTTGCCACCCCAGTTGTCATTGAGCCGGCCGATACACCGCTCCAGCTTGGGTTGGTCGATCACCCGTGGACCGCAATCTTCCAGATAGATCGACAACACGTCGGCGACGTCTATCCGGTCGATGTCTCGGGCGTGCCGCGTTGGGCTGTACTTTTCGGCGATGTAGGCTGCTAGGCGCTTTTCCGCTTCGCCAGCTTGGCTCTTAAAGCATCCTGTGGCGACATGCTTGTCGCCGTCGATGATGATCCAGATGGAGCGGCCGACGACCCGGCCAGCATTGCGGCGGGCCGGACGGAGCCACAACCTGGCACCTTTGGTTGGACGCGGCATAACTCCCTCATCCGTTCAATGTTGGCCAGCGTAGTATAGTCTTTACCTGCGATGCGCTCGACTAATGAGGCGACCTCGCGCGACCTCCCGCCGAAGGCCCGACGCCGTCATCGAGCCGTCCGGAAAAGCGAGCGCGGCGGCCGCTACGCCGAGGCGAAGCGGGGTATTCGGCTCAATCTCATCGCGTGACGGAAGCGTTGCGCGGGTCATGTGCTAGCCCCGCTCGGCTGCCGCCAGCTCGCCTTTAACGGGCGAGGAGCAAATCCAAGGTCGGCAAGTGCCGGACGGGTCGCCATGGCGGCAGCCTACGGTTATCGCGATGGGCCGACCTACTTGCCCTTCTTCGTTGGCACTGCCTTCTTCTTCTTTTGCTTCTTGTCCTCGTCCTTCGCCTTCTTGTTAAGGCCCCAAACGATCTCAATCGAACGCCGTCGTTCGCCGTCCGGCCAAACGAACTGTGACTGGGGAATGCGTTCGGCCGGGCCGGAGGATTGTTTCGGAACCGCCAACGTGATCCTTTGCTTTTCGATCAAGCGACCAAGGACGAGCGTTGCT
>JBAUGC010000592.1:0-2318 GCA_049679485.1 Xanthobacteraceae bacterium | reverse complement strand
GACCGACTGGCGCCCGCGATGAGTTCCTTCTCGCAGCAACCGCCCAAAACCTCCGAAAGCTGGCGAAGCTGATACCGATGCCAAGCCCTCGCCCAGCCTGAGACCATCAGCTGGCGTAACCGACGCCGTTCCATTGGCCCGCCTGATCCAGTTCGAATTACTGCTGACTTCTTCAACACAATCGGCCCGTAGCCGACCTCACGATCGCTGCTGAAAATGTCGGCTATGAGGGGGATTGTGTTGCAGAACCCGACAGCCTTTTGACGCTGGGTCGGATTCGAGTTTTCTCAGCTTGTGGGGTTTTCCGCTGAGAGCCTCTAACCGCGTTATCGAGACACACGCGCCTGGCAAACGGGCTATGCCGCACAGGTGACTTCGGCCGATGGCGGCGGGCGACAGAGGAACTTCACGAGGCGCCGGAGGTTCTGAGCGGTTGCGGTCAGTAGCACCTCATCTTTAGCTCCTCTCAAGCCTCGCAGTCGCAGCCGGTCGAGCTTGAAGATGCGCTTCATATGCGCAAACCGCATCTCGACCTTTTTGCGTTCCCGGCGTGATTGTTCGAAAGCCTCGGTTTTGGCCAGTGCGCGGGCGACATCGCGGGCTTCTTCATGAAGATCGCGGGGAATCTGCCGCGCAGGCGTGTGGGGGCAGCACTGCATTTTGAACGCGCAGACATCGCAATCGAACTTTGAGGCACGATAGCGAAGCGTAGTGCCCTCATAGATCGTTCCAGTGGTGTGCAGCAGCTTTCCATTCGGGCAGATGTAGATGTTGCGCGACCGGTCGAAGACGAAGTCGGCCCGGCTGAAGGTGCCATCGGAGCGTGCCGACTTGTCCCAGACCGGGATGTGCGGCGTGATCCGATGGTCCACCAACCACTTGAGCAGCCTGACTGCGCCATAAACAGTGTCACCTGCCAACCGCCGCGGCTGAAGATCGAAGCGGTCCTTGACACGCTCGATCATCGTCTCGGTGATGGCAATCTCAGCTATACGATTTGCGCGTGTGCCCTCAGCGTCGACGATGATCCCGGCTTTGTTGTCGATGAGATAGTTGGCGTCGTAAGCGAAAAAAGGATCGGTGCTCTTCCGTGCAACCCATGCCGCCTGTGGGTCGGTCAGCGAGACCTGTTTTGGCGGCTTGCCTCTATTGCCGCTGCCGTTCGAACCACCGTCATCGGCACCGGTCTCCTCGTCGTGGTGGGCGGCATCGAGAGTGGCGAGGTACTCGCGAACCGCGCGCGATGCCGCCTCGGCCTTCGGCCAGGTAATCGGCTGATCGCCGGGCATTCGCTTCTTCTTGTCCACGTCGGCCTTGATCAGGCTCGCGTCGATGGAAAATCCCTCGCCGCCAACTAGGCCAACTGCAATGCACTTCGCCACTACGCCCTCAAATACCCGGCGTAATGCGTCGCTCTGGCGAAAGCGCTCATGCCGGGCACGGCTGAACACCGAATGATCGGGTATCCCATCCTCGATGCCCAGCTTGCAAAACCATCGATAGGCCAGATTGACCTGAACCTCGGCACACAGCCTCCGCTCCGAGCGGAGCGCAAACACGTAGCCGACAATCAGCATCCGGATCATCAGCACCGGGTCGATCGAAGGCCGACCGGTGTGCGAGTAGTAGGGCGAAAGCTCCCTGTGCACCCAATCAAGATCGAGGACGCCGTCGATCTGCCTGACCAAATGATCCGGCGGCACTACCTTGTCGAGATCAAACGCGTAAAAGAACTGGCCTTGTTCACGCTCTCGGCGCCCCATCATCGGCCGCTCCCGCGAATCGCCGTCTAATCCAACGGAATCACGGTTCAACAATCGGCTCAACGAGAGTTTTGCAACACAATCAGGGGAAGAGCTGACGTCAAGCCGCCGAGCATTTCGATTAATTTCGCCATGGCAAATTCCCGGGCATGAGCGAATCGACCGAACGCGTACGACGCCACCGCGCCCGCAAGAAGCGCGGCGACCGGATGGTAAGTTTTCGCCTAACGGCGGCCGAGCAGTTGGAATTGGCCCGGCTCGGTTACGTCGACGCCGACGATTACAGCACCGCGGCCGAAGCCTGCCTGTCGGATTACTTGTTCGAGAGGATCGACGCCCGCAAGCGGCTGACCGGCACGTAACAGCGTTCCCAGCGTGTCGACTTGACTGGCTGGACCGCCTCGGAAACGGCGTCACTCCTCGCCCAGGTAGTCCTTGTTCTCCTCGGCAAAAGCGCGGTCGATCGCATCCGGCGGTCGCGGCCGGCGCACCAGGTGCGGCCTGGCCGTGCCGCCAGCGCAGTTCGTCTAACAGGGTAGCGCCGTTGTCCAAGCT
>JBAUGC010000591.1:0-2192 GCA_049679485.1 Xanthobacteraceae bacterium | reverse complement strand
TGTCGGAAAGTGCTGACTTGAAGAGCGCGTCCTTACCGAAGCCGAGGCAGAATTTGCTGAGACGCTGCGGCAAGCCGCGTTCATTTTCGAAAATGAAAAGAACGGCAGAATGTTGGGATCTATCTTGGCCTGCAAAGCGGTTGCCCATTTCATTTACCAGCGAAGGGGCGCGCCTGAATTGGCCGGCCCGTTCCTCCAAATCGCTGCCGCGTTCAAGGACCTCGATCGCGGTGGCCAGCCGCGGCTTTTCGTCAAGAAGACGGTCCCCAAAAAGGAAAGAGAGCGGTCGCCAGAGCGCAAACACATGCAGATGCTCGCTGCGGCTATTTTGGATGTTTTGATGCAGCTCAAGTCAAAAGACGCCGGAGTTTGGAGCGAGGAAAAGAAATCTGCCACCGCAGATCGGGTGGCGCGCCACGTAAATGACTGGCCGAACATGGAGAACCAGCAAGTAACCGGTCGGACCGTAATAGGTTGGCGCAATAACCAGAAAGGATCGAGCGAGGCCGCTAGACGACCTTTCGATACAGTCGTTGCACAGATCCTTGCCGCAGAAACTCCACAAGCGGAGGTCGACCGGCTCTTGCGCGACGGGCCGCCCGGTCAGTTTAGGGATTAGGCCCGAGTCAGAAATTCGCGTCGGTATCTGACTCCTGGATTCGATCAGGTCTCCCCAACGTTCACCAACGATGGGAGACAATTCCGATGATTGCTCAGACCACCCCGACGGCTCTAAACCGCGGGACGCCCACCCTACCCAGCTCTGTTCTCCTAACGCCAAAGGAAGTCGCGGACCGCTTAAAAGTGAGCCTGTCCTGGCTTGCCAAGTCGAGGATGCGTGGCAATGGCCCCCCCCTTCATCAAGGTCGGCAGGGCCGTAAGGTACAGATGTGTGCCTACCTCAATCGGCCGGTCGAGACTGTTCCGGCCCGCTGGTCCGCAATCAGGCAGCCGGTTCACGACCTCCACGCCTCTCAGGTCGGCGCTAATCCGAAGACTCTCGCCAATCACAAAGCCAACGGGCGTAATGCCCTGCAGTGGTTTGCCGAGGAGAAGGGCCTGCCGAAAAGGGGAGCGCCCCTCTTGCCCGCGTGGGCGGCGTTGATGTCGCAAATGGATGATCACAATCGTCGAAACAGTTGTCGAGCCTGATCCGGTACTGCTCGGCAGCAGGAGTTGCCGCCGAGAGTGTCAACGAGGAGGTGCTCGACAAGTACATGCACTATCGAGACGAGACCACGCGTTTGGAGGCTAACGTGGCCGCCCGGCGCCGCATCGGCCGCGCCTGGAATGAGTGCGTGGACGAGATCGGAGATTGGCCCAAGGAGCGCCTGATCGAACCGCCAATTAAGAAGCACACGGAGACAGCCTGGGAAAGCTTCCCGGAAACACTAAGGCAAGAAATCGAGGACTATCTTGCAGGGTTAAAGAAGGTCAGACGGAGCTTCCGCGGTCGACGGGCTCGTCCCTGCGAGGAAACGACCATCACCGCCCGCCGGCGAGAGTTGCAAGCTTTTACCCGTATGGCGGTTAGGCTCGGTCGTCCGATCGAAAACCTG
Source organism: Xanthobacteraceae bacterium (assembly GCA_049679485.1). GTDB lineage: Bacteria > Pseudomonadota > Alphaproteobacteria > Rhizobiales > Xanthobacteraceae > BOG-931. The sequence goes on along the minus strand of JBAUGC010000591.1, from coordinate 633 downwards.
ACCTCACTGAGCGTTTTGCTGCAGCCAGACTTGGTGCGGGACGTTCTGAACGCTTACTGGGAGCAAAATGGAGAGGAGCCCACCGTCTATACGATCGATCTCGCCTGGAAGCTCTTATCAATAGCCCGCGCGACGAAGTTTTTGGGAGAGGCTGAGCTAGACCAACTAGACGACACCCGTGCTGCCATGGAGGAGCACCGGCACGCCGGACTGACCGAGAAGAACTTGATGGTCATTCGGGCAGTTCGGACGGATGGGGTTTGGGATGAGGTCGTGCGGCTGCCGGAAGCCTTGATGGCGGAGGCCCGTCTTATTCACTCGCAGTCGCCGGTGAAAGCGGCAGTCACCGCCCAGCTTGCGATTGCGATTGCAATCCTTTGCTACGCGCCGATCCGGCTCGGCAACCTGATCCACATTCGGCTCGACGAGAACCTCATCAAGCCCGCAGGTCTCAACGGACCCTATTGGTTGGTGTTTCCGCACTGCGACAGAGGTGGTCCCACTTACTGAGACAGCCGGCTAAGGTGGATTCGCCGATGCGGAGGACGAACCACGATGAGGACGCGGAGACGGTTTTCGGCTGAGTTCAAAGCCAAGGTGGCGCTTGAGGCGATCAAGGGCCACGAGACGATG
>JBAUGC010000590.1:0-1950 GCA_049679485.1 Xanthobacteraceae bacterium | reverse complement strand
GCCGATACGATGAAAAAAGTGACGCTGGAGCTCGGCGGCAAGAATGCGTTGATCGCGTTTCCCGACGCCGATCCGGCCGAAGTCGCGTCGGCCGCGGTGCGTGGAATGAACTTCACATGGTGCGGGCAATCGTGCGGATCGACCTCACGAGCATTTCTCCATGAAAGCATTCACGACCGCGTGATCGACAAGATCACGGCCGCGGTGAGCGCGATAAAGCCCGGACTGCCGACCGACGATGCGACGGAAATGGGCTGTCTCGTCAGCAAGGCGCAATTCGATAAAGTCATGGGTTATATCGCCGCCGGCCAGGCCGATGGCGCCAAGCTCGTTGCCGGCGGTAAGAAGCCGAACGATCCGAAGCTCGCGAACGGATTTTACATCGAGCCCGCGATCTTCGCCGGGGTAACGCCGCAGATGCGGATCGCCAAGGAGGAAATTTTTGGGCCGGTGCTTTCGGTGTTTAAATGGCGCGACGAAAATGAAATGTTTGAGGCGGTCAACGCCGTCGACTACGGCTTGACGGCGTCGATCTGGACCAAAGATCTCAAGACGGCGCACCGCGCGGCATCCCGCGTCGAGGTTGGCTTTGTCTGGGTCAACACCGTGGGCGCACACTTCCTCGGCGCCCCGTTCGGCGGCTACAAGCAGTCCGGGATGGGCCGCGAGGAGTCCGCAGACGAATTGCTTGAATACACGCAGATTAAGAACGTCAACGTAGCACTTTAGCCCCTTTCTTCCGCTCTTCTTCTCGCAACCCGCGGGGTCGAAATAGTAATGGCTGCGATCCGTGAGAATATATACCCGCCGTCGATCCCAAAGCGGCTTGTCGGTGGCGTGCCCGTCTATGCGCCCGCCGTGGTCGTCATACCGGGAAAGATCGTCATGCTGTCGGGCATGCTTGCGCGCAACTCCGCCGGCGAAATCGTTGGCAAGGGCGATATGGCCGCGCAAATCCATCAGGTCGGCGAGAACATGAAGGTCGCGCTCGAGGCTGCAGGCGCGTCTCTCTCGGATCTGGTCCGTACGCTGACCTTTGTCACCGACATCGAAGAATTTTTTCGACATATGGACGAGCGCATGAAATATTTTTTTGCCTCGCCGACAAGCTCCACCATCCAGATCAGCCGGCTGAGCCATCCGGATTTTATGATCGAGGTCGAGGCTATGGCGGTTATCCCGTCATAGCCCGCCGATTACATTTTCAAAGATCTAGCGTCAGTGTGCCGCCGCGCGCACGCGATACGCAGACGGCAATTTGGTCGTGCCTCTGCTCGTCGCTAAGCACCACGTCGCGATGATCGGCGTCACCGTCGAGCAGTCCAATGCAGCAAGTGCCGCAGCTTCCGGTTTCGCAGGAGGATGCGACCGAGAGTCCGGCACGGCGCAGCGCCTGCAGGATCGACGAGCCGGAGTCGACGTCGATAAGCGCACCCGTCGAAGCGATCTTGACCTTGAATGATGGACCAACGGCGTTGTTGGTAACGAAACGCTCGAAATGGACCCGGTTGGGTTCCCACTGCGCGGTCTCATCCCGAACGGCTCTCATCAGCGTTTCAGGCCCGCAGCAATACACGTGTGCGTCACGCGGCAGGCGCCGGATCAGTCCGGCGACGTCGAGGCGTCCGCTCCCGGGCTCTCGGCTGTAATGCATTTTGACGTGCTTCTGCGGCAGCGCGCGAAGGCGTTCCAGGAACACAACGTCAGCGCGCATTCGCACGCAGTAATGCAGTTCGAAAGCACAATCGCGGCTCAGGCATTCTTCGATCATCGAGAGGAAGGGCGTGATCCCGATGCCGCCGGCGATCATCACGTGCGGCTCAGTCCCCGACGCGAGTGCGAATCGGTCCCGCGGCGGCGAAACGGAAACAATGTCGCGAGGCTTGATCGCCTCGTGCATGTAGCCGGAGCCGCCCAAGCTGTCAGCGACACGTTTGACCGCAATCTCGT
>JBAUGC010000589.1:0-3457 GCA_049679485.1 Xanthobacteraceae bacterium | reverse complement strand
GGTGCAAACCGTTGCCCCGCCCGAACTGGTCACGCCCGTTGCCGCAGACCCTCGTTATTCCAAAGGTCATGTCGCTCAGAACGCTCGCCGACGTGCGGACGCTCATGCGGCATCTGCCGGCGGATCGTCGTGAGCGGCGAACGTGGCGTCAGATTGCCGCTGATATCGACGCAGCAGCAGCCGGCGGCGATATCGAGGGTGCGGCAATCGGGCTGCGGATGGTGCTGTTTTTGGAGCGCGTCGAATGCCTGCCGCAGTGACGGCGCTTCTGCGCCTACTCTGCCGCAATGAGGCGCGGTGGAAGGACGGGCCAACCACGTACATTACCTTCCGAGTGACGCTCTTGCTGTTCAGGCTCCAGCGCGCGTCTATAGTCCTCAAAGGTCTGCAAATTGGCTTCCAGAAGCCGAAGCGTTGTCTCCGCTTCAAGCGTGTCAACGCCGGCCGATCCAAGGCGTAAAATTCGACCCTTTTGCCGCCATACGATCCGTCGCGCCTCTTCTACGTGGCACGTCGCTCTGGTGAGATCGTCGAACTCGGCACGCATGGGCAAAAATTGTAATTCACAAATCCTGTGAATGCATTAAAGCGCGCCGCGCCTTTGCATCAGGTGTGGAGAACCGTCCGAAGCAAATGCCGGCCGCAGTGATGGCGCCTCGCCGCCTCCCTGGTCGGTCGAGGAGCATGAGGAAAGCTTCATCGTGAAGGACAAGACCGGGCAGGCGCTCGGGTATTTCTATTTCGACGATGAACCGCAACGGCGCTCGGCTACTGGCCGTCTAACGAAAGACGAGGCGCGACGCATGGCCCGATCAGTCCGAGAATGAAAAAGCCGGCCCGCAGAGGGGCCGGCTCGGTGTGCCTCCCGATTCGCCGCTCAAGGAACCAGGCAACGGGCACCACAGTTGGATAGGCGCGTCCTGCCAACGAGCGGCGCATGAAGAAACTTGTATTGATTGCCGTACTGCTCTTGGCGACGTCGCCGGTCGCGGCACAAGTTGCTACAAACGGTCAACAACAGTCGGGCGCCACGTCCGACGAGCAACAGGTCGGTGGTCAAAACGGCCAGTCAGCAGGGTCGCAAGCCCCAACGACCGGAGTCATCTGCCTGGCGGAAATGACCGCGACGTTCTGCAACGTAGCCACCAGTCCCAATACCAACGGCTACGGCTCGACCGGCGGGTCCGGGTCTAGCAGTGGGTCCGGATCGGGCGGTAGTGCCGGCGGCAACACGTTATCAACTCTTCCATGCCCATATCCGTCATCCAACGAACTGTGCGAATGACAGGAATAGGCCGAAGAGAATCCGCCAATCGTGACTGGAATCACGGCGATCCGGTTCTGGATGCCGTACCAACGCGCTATGCCATTGATCAACATGTTCGATAGTGCTTCCCTGCGGTGTACATATTTTCACTGCAGCCGAGGAGTCACGATATGAATCGAAACTACAAATTCGTTTTCGCTTTCGGCACATTGATGGCTGCACCATACGCGGCTGCGCTCGCGCAGAGTTCACCGCCCACCTACCAGGCCGATCCGAGCGTATACAAGCTCGTATTTGAAGATCAGAATTTCCGCGTGATCACGGGGACTTGGGCGCCGGGCGTGACCGATAAGCCGCATGCGCATCCAGTTCCGTCGGTGGCTTATGCGCTCACTGACTGCACCTTGCAGCTGACTTCGGCCGACGGAAAGACGGTGACTGTCACGCCCAAAGCGGGCACCGTAAACACCGTACCAACTACAGCGTCACATACGGCGCACAATGTAGGTCCCGCGGAGTGCCGGACAGTGTTTGTCGAGCGCAAGTAGTATATCGCATAAGTCTGCTAATTTTGTCGCCGAAACCACCTGCGGCCAATTTGGGCCGGTCGGCAGCCGGGCGAGGTACCTTTAGTTCGCCAAATTTTCGATTGGAACCGACATCGTGACAGCCAGTCCCTCAAGCCGCCAGTCGAACGACAACTCGCCGCGGAGTTGACCGATAACGGTGTTTTGAACCAGCTTGGTGCCGAAACCGGTCCGCTTCGGCGGTGCCTCAATGACCGGCCCGCCGCGTTCTAGCCAATTGAGAAACATGCGACCGTCCGTGTTCCACCAAGAGACCTCGACGGAGCCCTCATCGATTAAGGAACCGTACTTCGCGGCGTTCGTCGCGAGCTCATAAAGCAGCAGCGCTAACCCGTTGGTAGCGTGATTGCCCAGCGGGATCGGCGGCCCTTCGATGATGAAGCGACTCTGCTCGGGATGCTTCGCGCCGATTTCATGCGGTCGCGCGATCGTCCGGACGAGGTCGCCTAGATCAGCGCACTGGACGGAAACGCCCTCGTGGTCGAATGACGGGCGCACAAGATCGTGCGCGACCGCCAGCGCGTCCAGCCGACCGGTAAAGTTGTTAAACACCTCCGCAGGAGTTGAGGCGTCACGCACACTGACGCCGATCATGCCGCGAGTGATAGCGAACAAATTCTTGATGCGGTGGCTCATTTCGCCGGTTAGCATTTGCTGCCGGTCCAGCGCTAGATTAAGCCGCTCCTCGGTTCCGAGCATGCGAAGGGCGATCCCCGCGAAAGCCGCAAGTTCCGTCATCACCCGGGCGTGACCGCTATCGAAATGTCCTTCGTTTGCGGAGACAATCCACCCTGCGGTTCGGTGCCGCCGACGTACAACGGGACAAGTAGGCATTCGGCGAGGGATATCCCTGCGTCGGCGAGCCACCCGTACATCCGTTCCGGACGCTCGACGAGTACTGGCCGACTTTGGTCGAGAGTGACACCACAAGGGCTGAAATAGCGCGGCGTCGTGCCGCCAGTGAACCGCTTGAGATCGGCTCGAAGATGGTGCCAACGGAATCAACCTGGGGCCGGTTCCTTCTCGAACAGGCTGACCCCACCCGATATGCCGCCGCAAATCTCGATTGCTAGATCGACCAAGTGGGGTAAGACCTCGCCAGCATGATCGACCATCTGGCCCGCTAGGTCCTGTATGGCGCGCTTTTCCTGATGGTAATCGGTTTTAGCTGGATCGCGGCGACGTAGTTCATCGGTGATGAACACCTCGTCAATGTGTTCCGGCCTCTCCAACAGCGCGACCGTCATACGAACGCTCCAATACTAGATGGCTCGTTAACTTTACAAACCTCAACGCATCCATCGTCCCGCCGTTCTTTGACTGTGCCCCGCAACGCCGAGGTGGTTCTGTATAAAATTGACCACAAGCGCTATGTCCGGAAGTGGCCCGTCGCGTCATTCGCGACTCCTGCAATAGAGTGGTCGCTATTGGGTGGATTGTGTTGCAAAAGTCGTTTTGCACTGATGATCAAAAAAATTCTGCGGGCTACAGGCGCGGCTTTCGTGTAAAGATGTGAGGGGCTTCGTCGCCTCACGTTAAACTCACAAGCGACTTCGGTAACGCGATTGAGGTTATACGAATCGGCGATTGCTTCCCGTTTCGT
>JBAUGC010000588.1:0-4664 GCA_049679485.1 Xanthobacteraceae bacterium | reverse complement strand
GGCGGTCACGGTGGTGGTGGCGGCGGTCACGTCAATGTCGGTGGCCGTGCCGGTGGCGGCGGCCATGTCCATGTTGGCGGCCATGCGGGCCACGGCGGCCGCGATGGCGGACACGTAGCTCGCAATGGCGACCGGTCCGGCCACGCAGAGCGTTTCGGCCGTCCGGAGGGTCCCGGCCGGTTGGCGGACCATCATCGGGGCCGTTGGATATTGCGTGACGGTCGCTGGATCGACGTCAACCCGGTGGATGATGGTGACCTCCCGGATGTGGCGCCCGTGTCCGACGCTTCCCCCGACCCAACCAACCAACAGGCGCAGGGTGGGCAGTGCCAAGTCGTCGTCTATTGGGATGCCGATTTTAAGGGTGAGCGGTGGGATACGGAGCAGAATCAACGCTACGTGGGGAATCGCTGGAACGATCAAATATCATCGATCCAGATCATTTCCGGGACTTGGCGATTCTACTGGGATGCCGACTATAGCGGCGAGATGATCGAACTAAAGCCCGGAGAATACCACTATGTCGGTGGCCATTGGAATGATCAGATCAGCTCGTTTCGCTGCGTTACAAGCGACGCGACGACTTCTCAGTAACATCCGGGATCGCGAAATCGCCGATTGTGCTCAAATCGTGGGTGTCTGAAATCAGACACCCACGTCGTCGCACTCGAAGCGGTCAACTGTACCAGAAGGGTTTGATGGTTAATTGGGTCTTAACCTCGCCGCTCCTATGGTATCGAGGTCGCAGATGCGGCGGGCGGCCCCGCTGTTGATTGATGTACAGGATGACCCGCCAGGCTTCACCCTCGCCCGTTCGGGCGCAAGAGTCGCGCTCGCCCTTCGTGCGCTTGCGCGAACTCATCGGCGATATCCCGCCAGGCAAGCCGGCGATCAGCATGGCGGTCGGCGAACCGCAGCATCCCATTCCGCCGTTCGTCGGGCCGGTGATTGCGGCACACGTCGACGAGTTCGGCCGCTATCCCATGAACAAGGGTCTCGACGCGTTCTGTGAGGCGGTGGCGAAATGGTTGAACCGCCGCTATGCGCTCGAGCGCGCGGTCGATCCGGCAACGGAAGTGCTGGTGCTTAACGGCACGCGCGAGGGACTTTTTCTTGCCGCGCTTGCGGCCAAGAGCTGGGTCAAGCCGCGCGCCGGGCGCCCCGCGATGCTCATCCCTAATCCCTTCTATGCCGCGTATGCGGCGGGGGCGATCGCCGCGGATTGCGAGCCGGTTTATCTGCCGGCGACCGCGGAAACCGGCTTCCTGCCCGACCTCACTGCGCTGAGGGAAGATCTGCTCGCACGCACCGTGGCCTGCTATCTGGCGTCGCCGTCAAACCCGCAAGGCGCGGTGGCCGACCGCGCCTATCTCGGCAAGCTTGCGGCGCTGGCGCGGCGCTTCGGATTCCTGGTTTTATGCGACGAATGCTATGGCGAAATATATAACGACCGGCCGCCGCCGGGCATGCTGGAGGCGGCGGCGCCGGATTTCGCCAATGCCGTGGTGTTTCACTCGCTCTCCAAGCGCTCGAGCCTGCCGGGTCTGCGCGTCGGCTTCGCCGCCGGCGATCGGCGATTTCTCGCGGCCTTTCTCGAACTGCGCAACGTCGCCGCGCCGCAGGTCGCGACGCCGGCGCAGCGCGTCGCCATCGCCGCCTATGGCGACGAGACCCATGTCGAGGAAAACCGGCGCCTCTACCGCGAGAAATTCGATCTTGCCGATCAGATCGTCGGCGACCGCTACGGCTACCGGCGTCCGGCCGGCGGCTTTTTTCTCTGGCTCAACGTCGCAGCATTCGGCGGCAGCGAGGCAGCGACGCTGGCACTGTGGCGCGAAGCCGGGGTGCGCGTGGTACCCGGCCGCTATCTCGCGCGCGAGCAGGCCGACGGCAGCAATCCCGGTGCCGATTATATCCGTGTCGCCATGGTACAGAACAAAGCGATCACCGCTGAGGCGCTGCACCGCCTCGTCGCGGTGCTGGGTTAAAGCGGAGCGACGAGCGCGATGTCGATGATCGACCGCAGCCTCGACGGGATGGCCTTTCTCTCCGGCCAGCTGGGCGCCATCTTGCAGCGGCGATTGCGCGAGCTTGGCGGTATTGCGCTCATCACCCTTGCGATGATGGCCGCACTGGCGCTTGCGACCTGGTCGGTGGAAGACCCGTCGCTCAGCCACGCCACCGATTCACGCGTGCACAATCTGCTTGGCCGGCCCGGCGCGATCGCGGCCGATCTGATGATGCAGCTCTTGGGGCTCGGCTCGCTGGCGCTGCTGTTGCCGATCGCGGTGTGGGGTTATCGGCTGCTCGGCCATCGGCCGCTTCGTCACGAGCGGTTGCGCGTGCTGCTCTGGCTGTTCGGCGCGGTGCTTGCGGCGGCGTTTGCATCATGTCTGCCGCGCGGCATTCGTTGGCCGTTGCCGTGCGGGCTCGGTGGCGTGGTCGGCGACGCCATGCTCCGCTTGCCAGCTGCACTATTCGGCATGCCGCTTAAGGGAACATCCGGTCTCGTTGCTGCGATCGTGCTTGGTCTCGCCGCACTGGCCGCCTTTGGCGGGGCCGCGGGAATTCTCTTGCGCGGCTCGCAGGACGAGGAAGAAGAGATGGCCGAGGCCGAAGCTGATGCCGAAGACGACAGCGACGGCGCATGGATTTCGCTCGGCGGCCTCATGCACACCGTGCTGAGTTTTCGCTCGCGGATCGCCCGCTTATTCCGCCGCAAAGTGAGGGCGCCGGCACAAGCGACGGGGTCGGGGCGCGGCGCCGCTGGGCCGCAGCGGCGGGTCGAACCACGTTTCGACGGCCGACCGGACGCTCGCGCCGAGGAAGAAGAAGAGGATGAAGCCGCCGAGGAGTCCGCGGCCACGCCGCGCGTCGCGCGCAAGCCGCGTGCGGCCACCCGGCCGACCCGCCGCTTGAACGGCGGCTATATCCTTCCGCCGCTCGATCTCCTCAGTCAGCCGAGCAAACTCAGTCGCGCTACCGTCAGCAATGAAATGTTGCAGGAAAACTCCACCGCGCTCGAAGGCGTGTTGGCTGATTTTGGCGTGCGCGGCGAGATCATCAATGCGCGCCCGGGGCCGGTGGTCACGCTCTACGAGCTTGAGCCCGCACCCGGCATCAAGTCCTCGCGCGTCATCAGTCTTGCCGACGACATCGCCCGCTCCATGAGCGCGCTCTCCGCCCGCGTCGCGGTGGTATCGGGAAGAAATGCCATCGGCATCGAATTGCCGAATCCGACCCGCGAAAAGGTCTTCCTGCGCGAACTACTCAACTCGCGCGACTACGCTGAAACGAGTGCGCGGTTGCCGCTCTGCCTCGGCAAGGCCATTGGCGGCGAAGCGGTACTGGTCGATCTGGCGCGCATGCCGCATCTGCTCATCGCCGGCACGACAGGTTCGGGTAAATCGGTCGCCATCAACACCATGATCCTCAGTCTGGTTTATCGGCTGCATCCGGATCAATGCCGGCTGATCATGGTCGACCCGAAGATGCTGGAGCTTTCCGTCTACGACGGCATCCCGCATTTGCTCACGCCCGTGGTCACTGACCCGAAGAAGGCGGTGGTCGCCTTGAAATGGGCAGTGCGCGAAATGGAGGAGCGCTACAAGAAAATGTCGAAGCTCGGCGTGCGCAACGTCGACGGCTATAACGCGCGCGTCGCCGAGGCGAATGCCAAGGGCGATAAGCTGACCCGCACGGTGCACACCGGCTATAATCGCGAGACCGGCGAAGCGATCTACGAGAACGAAGAGCTCGATCTCGAGCCGCTGCCCTACATTGTCGTCATCGTCGACGAGATGGCCGATCTGATGATGGTCGCCGGCAAGGACATCGAGGGCGCGGTGCAACGGCTGGCGCAAATGGCGCGCGCCGCCGGTCTGCATGTCATCCTGGCGACACAGCGGCCTTCGGTCGACGTCATCACCGGCACGATCAAGGCCAACTTCCCGACCCGCATCTCCTTCCAGGTCACATCGAAGATCGACAGCCGCACCATTCTCGGCGAACAAGGCGCCGAGCAGCTGCTCGGCCAGGGCGACATGCTCTACATGGCCGGCGGCGGACGCATCAGCCGCGTGCACGGGCCGTTCGTCTCCGACGAAGAGGTTGAAAAAGTCGTGCGGCATCTGAAGTCGCAGGGCGTGCCGCAGTATCTCGAAGCCGTCACCGCAGAACAGCCGCAGGACGAAGACGGCAATCCGGTGTTCGATGCGACCGCGATGGGCGCGCCGGAGGGCGGCGATCTCTACCAGCAGGCAGTGCAGGTGGTGACGCGCGATCGCAAGGCCTCGACCAGCTACATCCAGCGCCGGCTGCAGATTGGCTACAATCGCGCGGCCTCGCTGATGGAGCGTATGGAGCAGGAGGGCATCGTCGGACAGCCCAATCACGCCGGCAAGCGGGAAATCCTCGTCGAAGCCGCCGAGGAGGATTCCTATTGAGAATCAATCGGCCGAGCTTTAAGCGAATTCGCCCGGCCGCGAATTCGCCATATCGTACCGCTAGTGATTGACGGCGATGCAAAGCGTACGCGCGCACGGGAGCGGAAAAACATGACGGGATGGGGCGTGCGGACAGTTATGTTGGCGACGGCGTTCGTGGTCGGTGTTGCCGCTTTAGCCGCGGCCGAAGACGTGCCGCTGCCGACGCCGCGTCCGTAG
>JBAUGC010000587.1:0-14063 GCA_049679485.1 Xanthobacteraceae bacterium | reverse complement strand
ACTCGCGCCGTGGCGAGAAGAGTTTTTCCGCGGACTGCTAGAGCTAATAGCCGTCATTCATCGCCTTATCGACGGCGCGCCTGACCCGCTCGCTATCGTTGGCTGGAGATTCGCCATTATAGCGAGCTGCCTATTCTCTCCTCCGCAATTAGCTTTGCCGCAGCAAGAGCGCCCTTCCAATCTGGTTTTCGTATGTCGAGCGGCTGCAATTGCCGCTGGGTAGTACCGCCTTCGAGGGCATGCCCAAACGCCTTGGTGGCTTCCTCTGGATTGGCTGCCATCATGGCATCAGCCAACGCGCGAAAATGTTCAACACTGATGCCGACCGCGACGTTGGCAAATCCGTACCCATAAATATCGGTGGGAGTGCCAATTAGAAGCTCATTCTCGGCCGCGCCGATACTTGGGTTTATGAAGTCGGTTACTTGCTTCCATATCTTGGCTCTCATAGCCGTCTCCTGTTGGACGAGACATGCTACCAAATATAGAGCGTGGTTTGTAAGAGGTATGATCGCCCCCGGATTTCGCAATCGTTCAACCTGGGTTGCGCTCGCGGGTAAAAGCGTTCGCTCCTTCGTTTGGAGTATGGCGATGACAAGCGATGCAATCGTGCGGCAAACAACGCGAGAGGTTCGCGTTGGCGGCGCCAATATCCACGTCACCGAATGGGGTGACGGACCGGCGGTTCTGCTGCTCCATGGCAATCCCGATAGCGGCCTCATGTGGGAGGAAGTAGCCCAGCGCCTTGGGCGATCCTGCCGGTGCGTTGCGCCGGATTTGCCGGGCTTCGGCCATTCCGAGGTGCCGGCCGGTTACCAGCCCTCTCCCGACGGAATGGCCGATTTCGTCGAGCAATTTGTGCGCGCCGCCAGTATCAACTCGCCGATCGATCTCATCGCGCACGATTTCGGCGGTCCGTTTGCGTTTGCCTGGGCGGTCAAGCACTCCGGCAGCGTGCGCCGCATGGTGGCGATCAATACCGTGTTCTTCAGCGACTACCGCTGGCATTTCTGGGCCTACGTCTGGCGCACGCCGCTGCTTGGCGAACTATCGATGGCGGTGATGAACCGGCCGATGTTTGCGCAGGAGCTGCGGCGAGGATCGGCCCGGATCAGCGATGCGCACATCGATCAGACCTGGGCGCTGATGACGCCGCGCATGAAGAAACAAGTCTTGCGGCTTTATCGCGCCGCCAATCCCGCGAGCTTCAAATCCTGGGAGAGCGATTTCCTGGCGCTGACCGCGGCAAAACCGACTCTGGTAATTTGGGGCGACAAGGACCCGTACATCTCGCCACGCTTTGCCGAACGGTTCAACGCGCGACGGGTCCTACACCTTCGGCAAACCGGCCACTGGGCGCCGGTCGAATCGCCGGTTGAATGCGCCGACGCTATTCTGCAATTCTTTGCCGAAGCCGGCTGAAGCTTCGTTCCGGAGTCTCGCCCGTGGACCACGAATTCATCCGCGAACTGTTTTCGCCGTTCGGGCCGGTGACGGTGAAGCGCATGTTCGGCGGCGCCGGCATCTGGTCTGACGGCCTGATGTTCGGGCTGGTATTCGACGGCGCCATCTTTCTCAAAGTCGATGAAACCAGCATCCCCGAGTTCGAGCGCGAAGGCAGCCGGCCGTTCGTCTATACCCGCGCCAGGAGCAAAGGGCGCGTCGGCCGCGCTTCGCTGTCGTATTGGCGGCTGCCGGAACGGCTTTACGACGATCTCGAAGAACTTGCGGTCTGGGCGGCACGCGCGCTCGCGATCGCGCAGCACAAGAAATTCGCGCCGCGGAAGCGGACCAAGGGAAAGCCCGTATCACGAAAATCCGCGCAACGCGTGTAGAGCATGCGGCGGCCCGCAGCCCGCACGAACGGAGCGACACATGGGATTGGCGACTAGGCCGGCCGGATTTCGCCGCCGCTCAAGCCGAGGTACGCTTGCTTCAATGGAAATAATGAGTTTCGCGTCGTCGCGTGACTTCCGGGCGTGGCTTTCAAAAAACCACCGCCAATCGGACGGTATCCTATTGCGTATTTACAAAAAGGACTCCGAATTACGCACCGTGACGTATGCAGAAGCCCTTGATCAAGCGCTTTGCTTTGGCTGGATCGACGGACAGAAAAGACCGTCTGATAAACAATCATGGCTCCAGCAATTTACGCCAAGACGGCGCAATAGCGGCTGGTCCAAGACCAACACCCAGCATGCCGAGCGTCTGATCGCGACCGGAGAAATGACTCCCGCCGGACTGCGCGAGATAACTGCGGCAAAGGCGGACGGCCGTTGGGATGCAGCTTACGATTCCTTTAGCAACGCCGCCATACCGGATGATTTTCTAAAGGAACTCGCGCGAAACAAGAAGGCGAAAGCCTTCTTTGAGACGCTCAACAAGACCAATCTATATTCGATAGCTTACCGGCTTCAGACGGCCAAAAAGCCGGAGACGAGAGAGAACCGAATGCGGGCGATCATCGATAAACTGGCCCGCGGCGAGAAGTTTCATTGAACGCTGTAATTCCGGCCGTATCGGCCGCCCTGGATTTCGCCAGGATCGATCTGCGCCGCGCCTGCTTGCCTACAGCGGCGTTTCCGCTCCGCCCTCTGTCTTGAATGCGAGACCGGCCTCTTCCAGGTCGAGCTCGCGCTCGATGTGCCGGCGGGCCTCGTCGGTGATCTTGCCGTCGCGCAGCAGCTGGTAGATGTATTCGCGCTCGGCAGCGATCAGCTCAAGCCGCAGTTCGGCCGCCGCCGCAACCGCTTTGCGGCCATCGGCCGCATTCTTCGGCAATTGCACGGCGCGATGATCATGCCGTGCCCGCAGGATCGCGAGCACCTCCGGGGCGAGCTCGCCGTCGGTCGCGAGCTGATCCAGCCGGCCCTGCGCCACGTTCAGGGCTTCCAGCCGCGCGGTAATCTCGGCATCGCGCTCGCGCCGGCGCTCGTCTTCGGCATCGTGCGGCAAAGCGAGCCAGCGCACCACGCTCGGCAGCACCGCCCCCTGGCCGATCAGCGTTATGACGATGATGCCGAAGGTGACGAACAGAATGAGATCGCGGTCGGGAAACGACGCGGCGGCGAGCGTCGTCAGCGGAATGGCGAGCGCGGCGGCGAGCGAAACCACGCCGCGTACCCCGACGAACCCCAGCAGGAAGGTCCACTGCCAGGGCGGTGCCGGATCGCGGCGCGCCAGCGACGGGCTCAGCCGGCGCGGCAGATAGGTCGCCGGGAACACCCAGACGAATCGCGCCACTACGATCACGGCGAGGACGATGAATATCGTCAGCGGCAGATCGCGCAGCCGGACCATGTCGGTCTCGTCGAGCAGCGTGCGCATCTGCAACCCGGTTACCAGGAAGACAAAGCCTTCGATCAGATAGACCAGCAGGTCCCAGAAGAAGATGCCCTGCAGCCGCGTCGCCGCCGGAATGAGCAACGGCCCGTTCCAGCTGACGAACAGCCCGGCGGCAATGGTGGCAAGCACCCCCGATCCGCCCAGCTGTGCCGGCACCAGAAACGCGATGTACGGCGTCATCAGTGACAGCGTGATCTCGACCCGCGGATCGCGCGCCCAGCGGCGCAGCCGCAAACTGACCCAGCCGACGCCGATCCCATAGCCGATCTCGCCGACGACGATGAGCACAAAGGTACCGGCGGCTTCCCCGAGCGAGAACACGCCGGTGCTCACGGCGGCGACCGCGAAGCGGTAGAGGATCAGAGCGGTGGCGTCGTTGGCGAGACCCTCGCCCTCGAGCACGAGGATGAGCCGGCGCGGCAGGCCGAGACCACGGACGATGGCGAGCGGAGCGACGACGTCGGGCGGCGCCACGATGGCGCCGAGCACGAAGCCGACAGCGAGCGGCATGCCGAGCACGAAATGCGCCACCACCGCCACCGCACAGGTGGTGAAGATGACGCAGCCGAAGGCCAACAGCGTGATCGGCCGCAGGTTGAAACGAAATTCGCGCCAGCTCATGGCGACGCCCGCCGAATAGATCAGCGGCGGCAGGATGCCGAGCAGCACCAGTTCCGGCGCCAGCTCGATCCGCGGCAGACCGGGAATGACGGCAAGCGCGATGCCGGCGACGACCAGGAGAACGGACGGCGCGGTCTTAAGCCGCCGCGCGACAATCGCGACGACCACCAGCACGGCGAAGAATAATAATATTGTCTCGATCGTGCCCGTCATGCGTCACACGATGCCGGATATCCGGGCTCGGTCAAGCGCGCGGCGGCAGACGGCGCAGCGGGAACGCGTTAATCTGCCCTATGCGATCGCCCCAAAACGAGCGGCGAACCACACCAGGGAGAATCGTCATGTCATCGTCCGGGCTTCGTCTCGCGGCCATCGCAATTGCCTCGACCTGCGCCTGCGCGTCGGCCGCGCCCGCGGGCGCGCAACTCCTCAACCACAAGGACCTGAGCGCCGCCATCGCCATGACCATCGTGCAAACCGCGATTGAGACCTGCAAGGCCAATGGTTACGGCGTGTCGGTGACCGTGGTCGGCCGCAACGGCGAGATTATCGCGCAGGTCCGCGGCGACAACACCCCGCCGCACACCATGGAGAACAGCTTCCGCAAGGCCTACACCGCGCGCACGTTGCGCAGTCCCTCGGGCGCGCTGGCCGAACGAGTCAAAGCCGAACCGACGCTGCCCTTTATCCATCTCAGCCACATCATTGCCTTCCAGGGCGCGCTGCCGATCAAGATCGGCGACGAAACCATCGGCGCCGCCGGCGCATCAGGCGCACCAGGCGGCGAGAAGGACGAAGCCTGCATCAAGGCCGGGATCGACAAGGTGGCCGACCGGTTGAAGTAACGCCACAGCCGGACGAAAGCAGCCGGACGAAAGTTGTCATCAAGCGCTCGCTCTTCAGCGGCGAATCGCTATTCGCAAAACCGGGCGAATTTCTCTGACCTGGGCTCGCTTTTCGAGCCCGGCATCCCCATATCGAGCTCGTTGTCCGACAGAACGATCGAGACAGAGCCGCATTAGCCAAGGCGTTTTTTCGAAAAGGAAATGGCGTGTTTGATCCCCGACAAGACCGTGCGAATACAATCGAATCCAGCAAGCTGACCAAGAAGCAGCGCGATTATCAAAAGCTATTGCTCGTCGTCCGCGAGCATCGCGAATGGCTTGCTGAAAATTATCCAAACCTTGCGGGCGGCGCGCAGCAGGCAGCCGCCGCCGGGGAAGCGCGTAATCAAAAGTCGGCGGCGATCAGGTCGTAAGATCCTTTGCGCCGCCGCCCGTACACTTTGGCCGCGGCCGCGTAAATCAATTTGCGGTTCGAATCGAACGCGCTGAGAAGTCCAACTTCTTCGAACCGCATGTCGGGCTTAAGCTGCTTCAACGCATCGGCATTGACAAAAAACGATGCCTCCATCGCGCTGTCGTGCCCCCAAAAGCGCACGGCGCGCCGCGTTGCATCGTAAAAGCGGCTTTGATTTGGAAAGCTAAGCGTCATGATTTCTGTCGCGCTCCTGAGCCGCCTGAAGCTCTTGAGGATCAATGGCCACCATTTCGACTGAGGAAGCATGGTGAGATGCCGCCGGCACAAAGATCATAGTGGCCATGCGGCGATAGACCGGAAATGATAATTCTTCGATCAGTTCTTCGTCCGTCACGATTCGATAGTCTCCGGGCGGCAAGATTCGATCGACACCTTTCAGCTCAAACGGATGATTGAAGACGACGGAGGTGCTGTGCGAACGGGCGGTCATCGCTAGGCCGCGCGGCGGACCAAAGGATAGTCCAGGCTCTCGTACAGGCGACGAATTCCCTGACCGTCGTAGCGCTCTTCGTCGACCTGGAGATGCGCTCCGAGAAGACATTCAGGTGGAAGCTCCTCGATCGCGAAGCGGACGGCGTCAGCGGCGCGGGCAAAACGCTTGTAGCCAATTGGTTGTCGCCGCGATTTCCGATTTCGGGTGGGGAACAGCTCCGCCTCGGCGCTGTAATCAAATGCGATCACACCTTCTTCAGCCATGGCCGCGTTTGTCATCCGATTATCTCCAAATAAAACAGCAAAGCATCCTTGGAATAGTCATCCACCAAGCAACCATTTCTATATATGATCGAAACGCGAGAATGTTAGCCGTGGCGGGACGTATTTCAGATCACCCTTCGTAAGCCGACGAACGGGCGCCCGGCGCGCAGCTGCTGATTCGACCATCGCCGTGCGCCCGTACGAGAACAAACCTCTGCGCGGGCTCGCTATTTGACCTCATCGTCACCATATTAAGTTGGTAATCAGAACAATGACTGTAACTGCCATAGGAGCGGAGACGCTTAGGGAAGGAAACCGCATGTTTAAGCCCAGGCACTATCGAGCGAAAGCGACGGAATACGGCGATCTGGCCAAGTCGTCGATCGGCTCGAACCAAAGCGGCGATTTTCAAAAGCTCGAGCAGAGATTCACGGTACTCGCGGATAATGAGCAATTGCTCTCGGATAATTATCAAGACGCCGTGACCGGCGCGGAACGGGACCGGTTAAGCAGCATGCCTCTCGCGGATGAAGAGGAGCACATCCTGCGATGCCTCGGGGCCGCGCTTATCATGCAGTGGAATACGTTGCCGACAAAGCTGCGAAGGGAACTCTTCGACAATGCCGGCTCAATGGGCGCGCTGTTGGAGACACCCGCTCTCAGAGCACAAATCGCTCGCTTTCTGCACAAGCACAAGGATGGTGAGGATACCGCGGGAGCCGCGATCCGAACCAAAACCCCTCACCGCGACGCGGAGCCTGCGCCTGCCGGAAACAACGCGGCGGGATGACGCGGGTGGCGGCTTAACAGCGGCCTGAACAACCAAGGACGGCGGTCAGTACGGGACCGGCTTACCAGGCCGAAAGCCATCGGCCGACATCATAGGTGAACGCACCGATGACGCACGCCGCCAACCCGCTACCGATCAAGACGAGCACGACGACCGTATTCAAGCGATCGAGCAATTGCTTGTCGACGAAATGAACTTTTTGGAGGGTCTGAGCCATGGCATGCACACCCATAGGATTTATATAGCGTTGCACTCGACCGTTTGGAAGAGTGCAGCGCTGAATTATTCGAGAAACACGATTTCAATTCCTTGCCGGTGCTCGAACAGGGAAAGAGGTTGGGGATTGTTACCAAGTTCGATTCTCTTCGGGCCTTTGCGTTCATCACCGGTCAGATGGTGCCGCATTACGACGAGTTGATGCAGCGGCCGGTTGGAGAAATAATGACCGAAGCCGTCGTGCATGTCGAACCCGCAGCATCGTTGACGCGCGTTCTGCAATTGATGGTGAACCTCAAGAGCCGCAGCTTCCCGGTTATAGGGCCCGACCGCCAATTGATCGGGATGATCTCCCGCGAGGACGTGATCCGCGCCGTCAAAGCGGCGACATAGCGCGATTAACGTCGAGCGGTCATCGATGAACCAATAACGCCGTCCTTTGTCATGCACGCTCGGGATGAAACCGGCGCACTGCCAGAAAGCCGAGCGCGACAAAAATCACCAGCACGATGACCTGCACGATCAGGAACGGCGGTTCTGACTGGGTCGGCGCCAGGCTGTGAAGGAAGGTCAGCTTGGCGAATGCCTGAATGACGCCGACGAACGCATCGAGATAGAGCGCGGCCATCGCGGTCACGACATAAATCCAGCGCCAGGCGCCGCGCAGCCGGAACGCGTAGATCGCCAGTACCGCGATCGCGAGCAGGACCAGCGAAAGGATGCCGACCATGCGCGGCGGATCGAGGCCGAACGGCGGCAGCGGAAAACCGGTGACGCTGGTCAGGATCAGCCCTAACAGAAACAACACGGTCCACGCACCGAGCACTTCGCCGCTCAACAGCCCGTAGAGCACGATCAAGCCGAGCACGAGGGCAATCAGGCTGAGAGCAACATGAATGTCGAGAAATATGTCGGTCGGAATTCCCCAGGTCATCGCGACACCTTTCGTTATCCGATGGAATTACAATGTCTCGCTCAATGCCGGCTACTGCCGGTGCGTGGCGCCGCCCGCAACGCGGAGCAGTATAGTCTGCGTTGATGAAAGCGAAATAGCCGTCCGGACGGCGGCGAGAACGACGGGAAACCGCCAGCAATGATCCAGCGATATACCGACCACGCCGCGAATGAGCGGACCTTTCTGGCCTGGGTCCGCACCGCAATCGCGGTCATGGCCTTCGGCTTTCTGGTCGAACGGTTCGATCTTTTCCTGCAGATCGCCGGACAGACCATGGCGCGCCGCGCGCTGTCGCCGACCGGTCAACTCGTTGGCAACATCTCCGGCCTGATCCTGATCGGCCTCGGCGCCGGTATGATGGTTTTGGCCATCGTGCGCTTCCGCAGGACCACGATTGAAATCGACAGCGAACAGACGCTGCCCGGCCCGGGCCAGCGCGCGGACGTGGTGCTCGCCGGCCTCCTGACGGTGCTCGGGTGCGCTTTGTTTGTCTATCTCTCGTATACCGTGATCAGCAGGCTTTGAATGTTTGCGGCGCGCGGCCCGGCTGTCGGGATTTTGCACGGATGCCGATCTTCAACCCGTGCGCGCAGGCATCAGTCGGTCCAAACGATAACGCGCCGGCCCTCTTTGTCCTTGAAGGCGCCGACGATGATCATGATGAAATCAACAAACGTCCAGATGCCCAGCCCGCCCAGCGTGAATAGTTGGAGTATTCCGGTGCCGACCTTGCCGACATAAAACCGGTGCGCGCCGAATATTCCCAGGAACCAGCACAACAACAGCGCGGCGAGCCGGCTCCTGGGACTGGCATCCAGGGCTCTCGATCCGGTCGGCGCGCCGCAGTGCGGACACGTCGGCGCCAGGCTTGAAATGATCTGGCCGCAGCCGCGGCAAAACTGCTGGTTGGCGGCCAGCGGCGGAATCGGTTGAGACATCATTGCACCCCCTGATTTTCATCTCGTTAGCATGCACCACGCCGGACGTGGAGGTAGTGAGGACAAGCGATCAGGGATGTGCCCCGCGCCGTCGATGCAAAACCCAGGCGTTCGATAAAGGAAATGTCGAGGCCGGACATCATCCGGCCTCGACAGCGGTCGCAAAGCCTATTTCAAGATTTCTTCTCAGGGTTCCTGCGAATCGATCAGGACGAAAGCGATGCGGCACGGCTCCTTGCCGTGATTGAGCCAGGCGTGATTGGTCGCCTGTTGCACGACGACGTCACCGGCCTTGAGGTGCACCGTGCCGGTGTCGAGCATCATGTCGATCTCGCCCGACAGGATGATCCCATAATCCACCGAGCGGGTACGGTGCATCAGCGGATTGGTCGGCGGTACGCCGCGCTTCGGCACGTCCGGACCGACCACCTTCATCATCGTATTTACGTCAAGCTTATCGACCTCAGGACCGACCGGCGGAAACTCGACGACCAGCAGGTAGCTGCCGCCGTTGTGCGGTGAGAATGACGCCCGCTGTCCCGCGCGATCGCCGTCAAACGAAAAATCGGCCGGCGCCTTCTGTGTCACCCACAGCGTGGCGAAACCCTCGCCCCCGCCGCCGAGCTTGAGCGGCACCTTGCTGTCGAACAGCGCGACCGATTTGTTATCCTTGTTGATCGCGGTGACGACGCGATGAACCTCTTTCTCCTGCGCCTGCCCCGATGCGACCGCCGCGCCGAGAACGGCCACGCCGAGTGTCAACGACAACGCACAGCCCTTGAGATTGGTACTCATAATTCCTCCCGATTTTCACGTCTCGCTTATCCGCCGGGCGGAAGCCCGACGTTGCACGCACATGCTAGACATTTTTCCGGGTGCGGGGAAAGCGGGAGCGGCGCAAAACCCGAGGACAAGCATCGCGGCTGCACTTCACCTCTGCCCAGTGGAGAGAGGTGAATCTATAAAAGAATAACGTCGACGGACGAGGTGGCCGATACCGGAAGATCGAACCATGTCGGCGTCAAATCGCGACGTTCGCCTTGGCGCAGCGACGATCCGCGTGACCGAGTGGGCGGCGGGCCGAATGCGCCAAGACTATTCTGCGGTTTCTTGCGGAAGCCGCGTGGTGTAGCCGGGTTGTAAGGATGATGACCAGACGAACCTTTCGGCCGCGGCCGATCCGTCACCTCGCGCTCAGCGCCATCCTCGCATTGTCCGGCGCCGTTCTATTGTCGCGCGCCGGCCTCACGGCGCCGGCGTCGTATGAGAGTCCACGCGCCTATTGTGTCCGTGTCGGCACCGACGACACGCTGCGGACGCCGCCATCTTTTCTCGCGCCCGCCGTCCGGCGCCTGTTCAATATCCGCGGACACTATGCCCCGAACGCGGCCTATTATCGCTGCGTCAACGGCATGGTGAAAGTCTGCTTCGTCGGCGCCAACCTTCCTTGCGGCAAGGCCAACACCAGCGAAAACCAGCGGGCCGTGGCGCACTGGTGCGAAACGCATCCGGATACGGAATCAATTCCGCTTTACGTCACCGGGCACGACTCGCTCTATTTCTGGCATTGCGTCGGAGCCAAGGCCGCGACCGGCGCGCCGGTCGGCACGCTCGACCGCAGAGGATTTTTTGAAGAATACTGGAAGACAGTGAAATAGCGGCGCAGCTACATTGACGCCCGCTCGACCTTCCAGCCGCGCCCATGTGTTTGCCTAAGTAAGGAAAACGTCCCGTCTAAAGCGAGAATTCGACGGTACCGAACCATACCGCGAGGTCGCCCCGGATTTCGCTGCCGCTCCATCCGGGTTACGCTTGCTTGCAACCCTTAACTCGCATCAGGAAAGACAATGGCCCGCGACAACAAAAAAGCTAAAACCAATACGGCCCTAAAGGCCGACTCGACACCAAAGGCCGACACGGCTGCAAAGAGTGACGCCGCCGAGAAGGTCAAGAGTCCCGCCGCTGAAGACGCATCCAAGTCCAAAGCCGAGGATCCGGCCGCCGCGGCGCCGGCGAACTATAGTCGCGGCGAAGGCCAGAAACCGGTCACCGCAGCCTATAAGGAAAACTGGAACGCGATTTTTGCGAAGAAGACGAAGAGCAAGAAGAAGAACAAACGATAATTGGCGCGACAGCGCCGTGTGTGGGATGGGTAGAGCGCAGCGAAACCCATCGGCGAACGCGCGGCAAAAGAACGATGGGTTTCGTTTCACTCAACCCGTCCGGGCTGAGCGCAAAGCAGCAGCGTGATCGCTAAGGTCGCTCTACTTCCGATCCGCGAGCGTCACGGTAAGGAAAAACGTCCCGCCTGAAACGAAATTTCGACGGTAGAACGATGCTGCGAGGTTGCCCCGGATTCGCTGCCGCTCAATCCGGCTACGTTTGCTATCGCTTTTCTGGCATCGAGAGGCAAACCTCCGTCGCAGCCGATCAGTCGACGTCTCGCAGCTGCGCCTCAAGAAGACGAGCGAGGTAGGCTTCCAATTCCGAGAAGTCCAAATTGCCCGCCTCCCAAGCGCGATCGGCTGCAACAAGGCCAACAACATAGCCTTGCCGATCGTCCCTAATCCGCTCCGACACAATTCGCTTGCCGCGCAAAAGCGCGCCCGATTTAACGCACAGGAGATAATAGCAAGTTGCGCGTGCGGTCCTTCCATTGCCTTCTATGAAGGGGTGAACCCAATTGAGACGCCACAGGCCGTAAGCGGCTAATTCTGTAGCCGTCCAACTAAACCAGTTCTCGTGAATCGTGGAAATAAATCTGTCCATCAATTCCGGAACGTCCCGGAAATGTGGCGGTATGTGGTTGCCAACGTATATGGGCTCTTCTCTGAATCGGCCCCCGAATTTCTGAATCGGCCCCCGAATTGTGAAATGTTTGCGACAGCGATATGGTTGAGCGCCCAAAGGGTATATTTATCAAGCGCCGTATGCCCCTGTTTGAGGCCAATTTCTATGCAGTTGGTCAGGAAATCGTATTGACGGATTAGGTTCTGTTCTTGAACCCAATCAAATAACGAGCGGTCGCTACCTTCCGACACAATCATTGTCGGCAAAAAGAAGCCCAGTGCGAGGACCGGGCTCCCTCCTCTCGCCCATAGCGCTTTACGCGCGAGCTAAACGTAGGCTCTTAGCCGCCGAACGAGCGGACTCTTTGGTGATTCTGGAATCCTCCGGTGCATTTCCATAAGCGAAACTTACTCTCTGTTCCTGAAGGTCCGCATCCGTGATGCCCCGTTCTTTGGCTTCCGAGAGCAGCCGCTCCAATTCTGGCCGCGGCGGCGCTCGCCTGAGCGTCGCTTTTCGAATAGCCATTCAATCCTCCTCGATGTCACACGCCGAGCATAACTCGACGATTTCTTAAGAAGATATAACGGTGGGGAGCCCAGCGTCACCCCCTAGCCGGGCAGATTGATACGCGAATGTTGCGATGCGGCTATGTGTAGCGCAAACCGGCGGCGATGCAAGCCGCACGGGACCTATGGGACAAGAACCCCCTACTAATGCCCATATTCGTCCTTTGCTGGCCGAAATTCCTGAAGGACAAACTTTCCGATGGTTCCAAAGGCTCAAAGATTCGCGGACCTCACAAAAAACTCTGCGGATCGACGTCGATGTCGAGCTTGATACTCCCCTTCGCCTTCGGCGCGTTCGCAAGCCATTCGCGCAAATAAGCCGAGAGATCGAAAGCGCGCGGGGCTTTGACCAGCAGGCGCAGGCGGTGGCGGCCGCGCACGAGAGAAAGCGGCGCGTCGGCGGGGCCGAGGACGCGCACGTCGTCGTGCTGCGGCGCGGAACGGGCAAAGAGCCGCGCAAAGATTTGCGTGTCGTGTTTGTCGGGCCCGGAGACGACGAGGCTGGCGAGCCGCCCGAACGGCGGGTAGTGCGCGCTTTCGCGGGCGGCGATCTCGGCGTCGTAGAACGCCTCGCGGTCCTGCGCGATCAGCGCGCGCATCACCGGGTGCTCGGGCTGGTGGGTCTGGAGATAGCCGCGGCCGATGCCGGCGTCTCGGCCGGCGCGGCCGACCACCTGATGCAGCAGCTGGAAGGTGCGCTCGGCGGCGCGCGGGTCACCGTTGTTGAGGCCGAGATCGGCGTCGACGATGCCGACGAGGTTGAGCTTCGGGAAGTGATGGCCTTTCGCTACAAGCTGCGTCCCAATGACAATGTCGAAGCGGCCGGCAGCGACGTCGTCGAGCTCCTCGCGCAGCCGCTCGACGGTGGCGACGAGATCGGAGGAGAGCACGAGGATACGCGCCTGCGGAAACAGCTCGCGCACTTCTTCCTCAAGCCGCTCGACGCCGGGCCCGATGGCGACGAACGAATTCGCCGCCTGGCAGTTCGGGCATTCCGCCGGATGCGGCATGGCAAACCCGCAATGATGGCAAACGAGTTGCCGGCGGAAGCGGTGATCGACCAGCCAGGCGTCGCAGTTCGGGCAGGAGAAGCGGAAGCCGCACGCCCGGCACAAGGTCAGCGGCGCATAGCCGCGGCGATTGAGGAAAAACAGCGCCTGCTCGCCGCGCTCGATCGCGGTCTGCACCGCGCCGGCGAGCGTTGGGGCGATGAAACGGCCGGGCGGCGGGCGCTCGCTGCGCAGATCGATCGCCTCGACCGACGGCATCAGCTGGCCGCCAAAACGCTCGGGCAACGCCAGCCGCCGGTAGCGGCCGCGCCGGGCGTTGACTTCGGTCTCCAGCGACGGCGTCGCCGACGACAGCACCACCGGAATGCGCGCGATGTGGCCGCGCACCACCGCCATATCGCGGGCGTGGTAGCGGACGCCATCCTCCTGCTTGTAGGCGGCGTCGTGCTCCTCATCGACGACGATCAGGCCGAGATCGGCGTAAGGCAGGAACAGCGCCGAGCGGGCGCCGACCACGACCGACACCTCGCCGTCGGCGACGGCCCGCCAGGTGCGCGCGCGGCGGCGTGGCGTGAGTTCCGAATGCCATTCCGCCGGGCGCACACCGAACCGAGCGGCGAAGCGGTCGAGGAACTGGGCGGTCAGCGCGATTTCCGGCATCAGGATCAGGCTCTGCCGGCGGCTGCGGATCACATCCGCCACCGCCTCGAAATAGACCTCCGTCTTGCCCGAGCCGGTGACGCCGTCGACGAGCGTGACTGAATAGCCGCTGCTTGCGACCGCGGACTTTAGTTCGGCCGCGGCCGTGCTCTGGTC
>JBAUGC010000586.1:0-9681 GCA_049679485.1 Xanthobacteraceae bacterium | reverse complement strand
CGGAAAATCACCTCTTCAAGCTCGTGCATCGCGGCTATACCGGCAAGATCAACTCCGGCGAAGACGTCCGCGGCGAAGCCGTATGCCCGTACGACTTCTACAAGAAGTGGATCACCGATCCGGACGGCACGCGCGAAATGGTCGAAGCCATTACCCGGCCCACGGTCGGCACCGAGGAATGTCCGATCGAAGGGATACCGGCGAAGAAGGTCGCCCATCGATAGGCGGCGGCAGCTCCGCGACTGTTACGCCGCAGATTAGCGGAACATCGCGGAGCAAAAACTTTACCTGGAGCAGAGATCGATGCTGCGGATCGAGCAAGTGCTCGGAAGCCGTCTTGATCCGGCGCTGGCCGAGCAGCTTCACGGGCTGGAGCATCAGGGGGCCATCGACTTCCTGACCGTGCCCGCGGCCGATGTCTCACGGCACCGCTTCCGCGCGATCACGCAGGGCGGCACGGAAGTAGCGATCGCGCTGCCGCGCGATCAGCGGCTGTTCGATGGCGCAGTCCTCGTGCTCGAGCCGGATCGTGCTGTAGTGGTCCGTGTCGGGCAGGAACGCTGGCTGCGCTTGCAGCCGCGCGCGATCGCCGACGCGATCGAACTCGGCTATCACGCCGGTAATCTGCACTGGCGCATACGCTTCGCCGGCGAAGCCCTGATGATCGCCATGGAAGCGCCCATGGACGACTATCTCGCCCGCCTTGGCGCCTTGATTCGCGATCGCCGCGTCATCTCCTCGCTCGCCGAGGCCGACGAGGTTTTGCTTTGATCGAGCTGCTGACGATTTTGCAACACGCGGACTCCGCGTTTCCAAGCGGCAGCTTTGCATTTTCCAACGGGATCGAGGGGCTTGCGGCCATGAACGCGTCGCTCGACCGCGACGGACTACACAACATCGTGGCAATGTTTCTTCGTCATCGCTGGGCAACGTCGGGTCGCGTGGCGGTGGCTTTGGCCCACCGCGCCAATGGCGATTTCGATCGAATTGCTGAGATCGATCGGGCCGTCGAGGCGGCGACGCTTGCCGAGCCGCTGCGTAGCGGATCGAAGCGGAACGGCGGCGCCCTGCTGGCTGCTCATGTGCGATTAAAAACGCCCGGCACCCTGGAATTGCGCACGCGAATTCAAGACGGCGAAGCACTCGGTCACCTGCCCGTCGTGCAAGGTTTTGTCTGGCGCGCCCGCGGCATCAGCGAGTCAGACGCGATCGTGGTGTCCGGTTATTCGACCGCGGCAGGACTTATAACGGCCGCGGTGCGATTAGGGCGCATCGGTGCAGTGGAAGCGCAAGCCGTGCTCGCGGGGCAGTTGGCGACGATCGCCGGCTTGTCCGCGCCGGTGCCGCACAGCGCTGAAATTGAAAGCTTCATGCCTTGGGTCGACACCGCGTCGGCGCGCCACGCTCGCGCGCATCTACGTTTGTTTGCGAGTTAGGGGGACCGCGCATGCTGCTCACGCCGACCGAGCTGGAACGCCTCACCATATTTTCCACAGCCGAGCTAGCGAGAAAGCGCCGGGCCAAGGGGCTGAAGCTCAACCATCCGGAGGCCGTCGCGATCATCAGCGATGAAATCCTCGAAGGCGCGCGTGAGGGACGCAGCGTCGCCGACTTGATGTCGCTCGGATCGACGATCCTGACTACACACGACGTGATGCCGGGTGTCGCGTCCATGCTGCCGATTCTTCAAGTCGAGGGCGTTTTTCCGGACGGCACCAAGCTGGTCACAGTGCATGAGCCGATCCGGCCGCAAGCCGGTGCGGCGGCCGACTTGCTCGAGCCCGGCGCAATCCTTGCCGCCGAGGGCGAAATCGAGTTGTCCGCCGGTCGGCCGCGCGCCACGCTCGCGGTGACCAACACCGGCGACCGCCCGGTGCAGATCGGCTCGCACTATCATTTCTTCGAAGTGAACAAGGCGCTGGATTTTGATCGGGCGGCGGCATTCGGCATGCGCCTCGATGTTCCCGCGGGTACGGCCGTTCGCTTTGAACCCGGCCAGCGCAAGGATGTCGCTCTTGTTGGTTTTGGCGGTCGCCGCGAACTAACCGGCCTCAATGCGCTGACGGAGGGCGTCGCGACCGATCCATCGGTGCGCGAGGCCGCGCTGCGCCGCGCCCGCGAGGCTGGTTTCAAGGGCGCGTGAGGTTTCGCCGTGGTCTCGATTGCGCGCAGGGACTATGCGGCGCTGTACGGCCCCACGGTCGGCGACGGCGTGCGTCTCGCCGATACGTCGCTCGTTGCCGTCGTCGAGAAAGATCACGCCGTCTATGGCGATGAATGCCTGCACGGCGGCGGCAAGACGCTTCGCGATGGCATCGGGCTCGCAGCAGGCGTGACGAGTGCGCAGGGCGCGCTCGATATGCTTCTGTGCAACGTGCTGGTCATCGATCCGGTGATCGGTATCGTCAAAGGCGACCTCGGTATCAAAGACGGCCGTATTGTGGGCCTCGGCAAGGCCGGCAATCCCGCCATCATGGATGGCGTCGATCCTCGTCTCATCGTCTCGGCGGCGACGACCGTGCGCGATTGCGAGGGAATGATCGTCACGCCCGGCGCCATTGACGTCCACGTTCATTTTGACTCAGCCGGGCTTTGCGAGCACGCGATCTCTTCCGGCATCACCACGATGCTCGGCGGTTCGCTCGGCCCGATCACCGTCGGTATCGACTCTGGCGGTCGCTTCAACGTCGGCAAGATGCTGCAAGCCGCCGAGCATTGGCCGATCAATTTCGGTTTTCTCGGCCGCGGCAATTCGCACAAGCCCGCTTCGCTCGTCGAGCAGCTCGAAACCGGCTGCGTGGGCCTGAAGATTCATGAAGACTGGGGCTCGATGCCGGCAACCATCGACGCGTGCCTCGCCGTCGCCGACGATCTTGATTTTCAGGTGCAGCTGCACACCGACACGCTTAACGAGTCCGGCTTCGTCGAGGACACGCTCGCGGCCATCCGTGGCCGTACGATCCACATGTATCACACCGAGGGCGCCGGCGGCGGTCATGCGCCCGACATCATTCGTGTCGCCGGCATAGCGAATTGTCTGCCGTCGTCGACCAACCCTACCAACCCCTACACGGTGAACACTTTCGACGAACATCTCGACATGACGATGGTCTGTCATCACCTCAACCCCGCCATCCCCGAAGACGTGGCGTTCGCCGAAAGCCGCATCCGGGCGCAGACCATTGCCGCCGAGGACGTGCTGCATGACATCGGTGCGATCTCGATGCTCGGTTCCGACAGCCAGGGCATGGGGCGCATCCACGAGGTGATCTGCCGCACCTGGCAACTGGCATCGAAGATGAAGGATCAGCGCGGCCCGCTTGTGGAGGAACGGCGGGGCTTCGGCGACAACGCCCGCATCCGCCGCTTCATCGCCAAATACACCATCAATGCCGCACGCACTTTCGGCATCGCCGATCACATCGGCTCGCTGGAGGACGGCAAAATGGCCGATGTGGTGGTGTGGCGGCCCGCTTTCTTCGGCATCAAGCCTGAACTCGTCATCAAGGGCGGCTTCATCGTCTGGGGCGCCATGGGGGATTCGGCTGCTTCGCTGATGACGTGCGAACCGATTTTGCTGCGTCCACAGTGGGGCGCTTTCGGCCGCGCCGCGCCTGCGTTATCGGCAAGCTTCGTTCATCCGCTGGCCATCGATCGCGGACTCAAGGCTGAACTTGGACTCTCCAAAGCGCTTCTGCCGGCGCGCGGAACGCGCAAGCTTTCCAAAGCGGACATGATGTGGAACGATTCCTGTCCGAATATTCGCGTCGATCCGCAGACCTTCGACGTTTATGTCGATGGCGAACTGGCAACGTGCGAACCGGCGCGCGAGCTGCCGCTCACACAACGCTATATGCTGCGATGACCGTAACGCACGATCGCGTAGCGTTTTCCGCCGCAGGGAGCGCGGCCAAAGTCGACGCCGCACGCATCGGCATTGGCGGGCCGGTCGGCTCCGGAAAGACCGCATTGATCGAGCGGCTGATTCCTATTCTGGCAGAGCGCGGGATCGACCTCGCCGTCGTCACCAACGACCTTGTCACCAAAGAAGACGCCGAGCGGTTGCGGCGCTCCGGCCTCATCGATCCGGCACGCGTGTCCGCAGTCGAAGCAGGCGCCTGCCCGCACACCGTCATTCGCGAAGACCCGACGCTGAATATCGCCGCCGGCGACGAACTCGAGCGCAAATTTCCCGGCGTCGAGCTCATCATGTTCGAATCCGGAGGCGACAACCTCGCGTCCACTTTCTCGCTCGACCTGGTCGATTGGTGGATCTTTGTGATCGACGTTGCCGGCGGCGACGATATTCCGCGCAAACGAGGACCGGGCGTGCTGCGCTGCGACCTGCTCGTCGTCAACAAGACCGATCTGGCGCCGTTCGTCGGCGTCGATCTCAACGCCATGCTAGCGGAAGCGAGCGCGGTGCGCGAAGGCCGCCCGATTTTGGCGACCAACGCGCGTACGGGCGACGGTATCGTGGCCGTCGCCGATGCAATGAACCAAGCCGTCCTATTTCGTTGATTGAGGACCCCGCCGCCGTGCTGGACAAGGTCGCGGGCTCTGGTCAATCGCTTGTCTCTGAGTCCGCGTGCGAACCGGTAACGGCGTCGCTACATTTCAGCCGTGGCGGCGGACGAACCGTGCTCGCCGGCCAGCGCCTGCCCTACCCTTTCCACGCCACGCGGCCGTTTTATCTCGATCAAGAGCGCCCGGATATTGCGACACTCTATCTTCAGTCCGCGTCCGGCGGACTATATCGTGGCGATAGCTTCGGGCTGTCGATCATTGCCGACCCGCACTCGGCGGCGCACATCACCACCCAAGCATCGACGATTGTGCACCGTACCCATCAGCGCCGGGTCCTACAGCGCACCCAAATCGATATCGGCGAGCATGCTTTCGCAGCGGTAACTCCGGAACCGCTCGTGCTCTTTCCCAATGCCGAGATCTGCTGCACGACCGACGTGACGTTGGCTGATATGGGACGAGCTATCCTGATCGATGGCTTTGCGCATCACGATCCGGCGGGAAACGACCGGCCGTTCGATCGCTATAGTAACGCCGTCACTGTCCGCAACAACGCAGGTGCCATCCTACTCGCCGATCGGGGCTCCCTTGCAGGCGAACTGATGCTGAGTTCAACCTCGCCGCTGGGACCCTTCCGAGCCACCGGAACGCTGCTGGTACTTGGGCCCGGGTCCGAGCGCTGTGACGCCGGCACCTTGGAAACCCGCCTCGCGGCCTTTGGATGCGTGACCGGCATTTCCAAGTTACCGAATGATTCGGGCATTGGCGGCCGCATCTTGGCGGTAAATGGCGGCGCACTGGCGCGCGGCCTAGAGGCCGCTTTTGCAGTCGCGTTCGAAGCTCTGCTCGGCGTACCGCCTGCACGCCGGCGCAAGTAACTCGGCGGCTCACCGTCTGGCGAGGCGGAAGTAAAGTTCGGCCAGCCGCGCCGGCAGATCTTCCAAACGCCGCACCGGCATGTGCTGGCTGCGGCCGAAAACCGCCATCCCCGAACCTGCGCCGGATGGATCAAGCGTCACGCCGAAAACGTCAATGCCGCGCGATCGCAGCTTCAGCACAGCGCGCCGCGCATCCTCAACCAGATCGCGCGGATCGACGACGTCGATATCGGATGGTTCACCGTCGGTCAGCACGAGGATCAGCTTGCGGTAGCTGCGCACGGCGGCGATTTCGGCGCCGGCGTGTCGCAACGCAGTGCCCAACCGCGTCGACAGCTGCGGTTTGAGACGCGCCAGCCGCGCCTTGACGTTCGCACTGTAAGGCTCGCCGAACTCCTTGAGACAGAACATCCGGACATCTTCGCGTCCAGCAGATGCGAACGCACGCACCGCAAATGGATCGTTGAGCGCGGCCAAGGCTTCGGCGAGTGTCGCGACCGCCAGCCGCTCCAGGTCGAGTACCGAAGCACCGGAAGCGGCGACACGATCGCGGGTCGATTCCGAAATATCCACAAGGATCGTCACCGCGAGGTCGCGCTTGCGCCTCATCATAGCGCGGAAGACCCGTTCGTCAGGCAGATCATTGGCGCGCAAGGCAATAGCCGCATCGAGCGCGGCATCGAGATCGAGTTCGGGTCCGTCGATGCGACGCTTGAGGCGTTCATGCCGCCCGACCTTGGCGCCACGGACCAAACGGCGAATACGCGCCCGCACGCCCGGAATATCGTCGAGCGCCGCATCGATAACGCCGGAATCGCCCGGCCAGACCGGCGCGGCGCGCACAGTCGTCCAGTCCGGACGCTCGGTGGCCGCATCGCAGTCCCACTCGGGATAGGTGGCGAGAACCGGGCCGCGTTCATCCGGTGCGCGCGGCCGCGCGCGGCCGATCGCGTCCTGTATTGGTTCGGCCTCGTCGCGACGACGGTCGGGATTATCCGCCTGGTCTCGGCGCTCGATACGCGCCGCATCGACCATCAATTCGACAACGTCGTCCGGCGCCTGGGCGTGCTCGCCAAAATCCCACAAGCCTAATCCATCGTCACGATACGCAGGCTCAACCACATAGGTGCGGGCGTTGAACTGCACGCGCATTTGACCCAGATCGTTGCCAAGTAGCCCGCCGATCTGTCGGCTAAGAGAAATATCGTCGAGCCTGTGCACCTCAGCGGCGAATAGCGCACGGCCCCTGTTCACGAAACCGTCCGGGTCTGCGTAATCTGCATCGAACAGCGCGCGCGCCAGGCGCGCCAGCAGCGTCGGCGCCGTGATCACGCCTGATGGCTCGGCGACGTGAAACGGCGCCCAAAGGTGGCGAAGACCCGGGAAGCATCGCATCGCCAAGGTCTCAACGCGCGCATCCTCCACCAGTCCGATGAGTGCCATTTGCAGTGGCTTGAGCGATCCAATCGGAAAGCGATTCCGAGTCAGCGCGACATGGGCGGTCGCATGCGCGACGCAGGCGCGAAATAATTGTGGCAGAGCGCCTTTCGGCACCCCGCGGAACACCGGCGGAATACGCACAACCCCGCCGGCAATATTCACTCGGCGAGCGAGCTGTCCGCCCGGTGGCGCCACCGCGCTACGCAGCACCGGCGGTTGCCCCCACAGAGAAGTGGCATAGGCTTTCAGAATTCGCTCGTTGCGCGAAAAAGTCAGCGCACCCGCCGCTTGCTCCAGCACCTGCGCAGCAAGCCGATCTTCCAAAGTGAAGAACGCACGCCGACGTGCTCGATCGCCGCGGGTATATTTGAGACCGGCGGCGATGAAGCTTTCAAAATCTGAGCCATCGCAAGCTTGAAGAATCATATCGGTGCGGGTCGCCACTGCCGCGACCGACTCGGGTGCTTCGCGCGCTATCCGCACCAAACCGCGGGACCACAACGCAATATCACCGGCCGTTGGGAGCTTCCGTTGCGCGGCAGGAAGCGCGTGAATGCACGCGAGCGCGGCTTGCGCACCGGCGCCGCGGCAAATATCGGCGGCGGCGTGCGCGAAATCGGCGAGGCCGTTGAGGGTAAGTTCGGATTTGAGGTCTACGCTCATCCGCCAGAACGCGAGCTGGCATTCCGGGCCGGCATTGACGAAAGCGAGCACCAGCGAGCCCTCGGCCCACCGATCGAGGTCGGCATCCGCGGCGCCGGCCGAAATCGCCACCCAATAATCGCGGAAGGCGGCGCGCAAAGCGTCGCGATGACGGATCAGATGATGCAGGCGTGTAACCGCGCGGTCTTGCTCCGTCTCGATGACGTGAAGCTGCGCGCGGCGCGGTGGGCTCATGGCTCTCTATGAGGTCTCGATTTCAAAGACACGCTGCAATCGCCGCCGTCAGTGCCTCGCGCATATCAAGATCATCCGTAATTGGCAGGACGATGCTGGCCCGCGAGGCTTGTTCAAGGCCGACGCCGGCTGCAACCAGGCGCCCGGCGTGAATCAGCATGCGCGTAGACGCACCTTCCTCCAGACCCTGCCCGCGCAGATTGCGAGAGCGCAGTGCGATGTCAACGAGGCGTCGCGCGGTTTTGCGATCGGCACCGGATTCGCGGCTGACGATCTCGGCCTCGACGTCTGGCGCAGGATAGTCAAAATCGATGCCGACAAACCGTTGCTTGGTCGATTCTTTCAAGTCCTTTACTGCACTCTGGTAGCCGGGATTGTAAGAGATAACGAGCTGGAAATCAGGATGCGCAGAAACAAGCTCGTTTTTCTTTTCGAGCGGCAGCATGCGGCGCGCATCGGTAAGCGGATGGATCACTACTGTCGTGTCCTGGCGCGCTTCGACGATTTCGTCGAGATAGCAAATCGCGCCATGACGGACTGCAAGCGTCAGGGGCCCATCGTGCCAGACGGTTCCTTCCGGCGCGAGCAGGTAACGGCCGGCGAGGTCGGCTGCGGTCATGTCCTCGTGGGCGGCAACTGTGATGAGCGGCCGCTCAAGCCGCCACGCCATATATTCGATGAAGCGGGTCTTGCCGGAGCCAGTTGGGCCCTTCAGCATGACCGGCAGCCGGCTGGCGTAAGCCGCTTCAAACAGCGAGACTTCTGCACCAACCGGCAGGTAATACGGCTCGGTCTGGATCCGGTAAGCTTCCAATTGCATAGCCCATTCCTGCGCCTCGCGCCGAGACCACCCGGAATGAGCAACAACACCCGCTCGCCTGCGGCGGTCCGGCGTCACTGCCAGTAGCAGGCACAACGTCGTTGTCGCGCCTATAAAAGGGTTTGACCCCCGACCGCCATTACATCACCGAACGATGCAAAGCACAATGCACGTTATGCGGAGATCGCTCGCGGACTTATTTGATCATCGTACCGCCGAACTCAGCAGACGCCTTCCGCAGCCACTCGCAACACGCAATCGCAAAACTGCGGGCGGCGAGGTCGAATTTGCGCGCCTGTTCTCAGCGTGAAGGAATTGACTGCCCGATCCCAAGGCCAGTTCCGGGCGGCTAAAGTCGATGAGGCTTGGTTGCGAGCTGAGTCTGGCTGACCGGCCCGCGCCAGTTCGCGGCCTTGCGTCGAGACACCGAACGCATAGTCACGGCCCGCTTTCCTTCCCCACTCAGCATCTCTGCCTCCCATATTGCGAGCCTCCATCAGTGCGACGCCGTCGCACTATTGGATGCTCCCCGCCACTTCCGGCAAAAAAAGAGTAGAGCAGAGCTCGCAAAAGAAATCAAATGGAAAGAAAAAAGTTTTCTCTAGAGGAAATTCTGCAATCGCGGCGAGAGGTTCTGTGCATAAAACTCGGCGCCGGTTCTCCGCCCTTGCGGAGCGTTGAATGCTTGCGATGGAAAAGGGTTGGCGGCGTCTGTTGCGCCAGCTGCAACTGCCGCCGCCCCAGGGCGCAGATCGGTGTCGACGACCGGAAGTGCCGGCGATCTCGAAGGCCACCGCAGCCGCAGCGAGGCTACGAGTAGACGCGTTAGAACAGCGGCCGCTGCGATTTCAGGGACTAGGACTCGCGCGGATAAATGATAATTGAGAGATAGCGCATGGGAACCTTTAGAAGATCCTCAGGGCCATGGCGTGCTGCGGCGTCGAAGAACAGGGCGTCGCCTTCTTCCATCAGATAGGTGCGATCGCCGTGGCGGTAACGCACTCTGCCCGACAGCATGTAGATGAATTCCACGCCTGCGTGGCGGAAGTGGGTGTACGGTACGGCGTTCTCGGCCAGCGTGATCAAATACGGTTCGACGCTGATCGGCCCACGCAGCGA
>JBAUGC010000585.1:0-1717 GCA_049679485.1 Xanthobacteraceae bacterium | reverse complement strand
GACCGGCAACCACCTATGGGCCGAGCGCTTCGACAAGCCGCTGACTGACCTCTTCGACATGCAAGACGAAATCGTTGCGCGGCTCGCCAGTCAATTAGGCACGCAATTTATCGCCGCTGAGGCACGCCGGGCGGAACTGACACCACATGCCGACTCGATGGATCTTTATTTCCAGGGCATGGCGTACGTGAATAGAGGGGTTACCCCGGAGTATGCGGCGCAAGCGCGCGGATTTTTCGAGCGCGCCCTGGCACTCGACCCCCAAAATGTCGACGCGCTTGCAATCCAGGCGTGGCATGACGCTCACGTTGCCAGCAGCTTAATAACCACCGATCGCGCCGCCCGCCTCGCCGCGGCGGAAGCAGCGGCAACCAAAGCGCTATCCCTGGTGCCCGATCATGCTTTTGCCCATCTTGCACTGGGCGCGGTGTGCATGTTCAGCAACCGCGCAGCGCAAGGCATCGCCGAGTGCGAGCATGCGATGGCGTTGAATCGGAGCCTGGCCGTCGCCCATGCAACCATCGGCCTGGGAATGCTTGCGCTTGGGCGCGCCGAGGAAACCGAGGGCCATATTCTTGAAGCCCTGCGACTTAGTCCGCGAGACGTTTTGGCCTATCATTGGATGTTCATGGCTGGCATTGCCAAGCTGCAACTCGGCAGCGATGAGGAAGCGGTCACCTGGGAACGCCGATCCATAGATGCCAACCGAAATTTGCCTCTAGCGCATTTCAATCTTGCCGCCGCCTTGGCCCATCTCGGCCGGTTCGACGAGGCGCGGGCCAGTGTGCAGGCTGGACTGGCGCTTGATCCGACCTTCACCATCCGCCGCTGGCGCAGTATCAAGATAAGCGACAATCCGACCTTTATGGCACAACGCCAACGCATCCAAGATGGCATGCGCAAAACCGGAGTGCCGGAAGAATGAGTGCTCGGGTTTTCTCCTGAACGGGGCGCGGCATCCGCTTGCGCGACTTCTGCAACGGGTCATCTTCGACGTTTCAAGCGCGCGTCAACTACTTCCGCTGTTCACCCAACTGCTGACGTATTGCTGTCTCGCAACAAACGACGTTCGGGGCCAACAAGAGACGGCCGGCACTGCAGCAAAAATGCCATCAGTCTGACAGATACTGACGAATTTTCGCCAGCAGTTGGCGCGGGCTGTATGGTTTCGCCACGTAGTCATCGCAGCCTGCCGCTTGCGCCCTTTTGTCCTCCCCGCTAAGCGCATAGGAGGTCACCGCGATGATCGGGATCGATCGCAACGCAGGGTCAGCTTTGATTCGGCGTGTGGCCTCGTAACCGTCCATGATCGGTAATTGCACATCCATCAGGATCAGATCGGGCCGTTGCTTGGCAACTGCGGCGAGAGCCTCCTCGCCATTTTCCACCTCAATGATCTCATAGTCGGTGGGAGCGAGCATATCGCGAACGATCTGGCGATTATCTTCATGATCCTCCACCACCAGAATGCGCTTGGTCATACCAGCTCCACCTGCTGCGGAACATTTACCGGCAACGTGAAGGCAAAGGTTGAGCCTTGGCCAACGACTGAATCGACCCAGATTTTTCCGCCATGCATTTCAATGATGCGTTTCGAGATCGCGAGCCCCAGGCCCGTTCCTCCTTTCTTCTTGGTTACCGAATTGTCGGCCTGCTGAAATTCTTGAAACAGCTTGGCTTGATCGGCAACGGAAATGCCCGGCCCGGTATCTTGAAC
>JBAUGC010000584.1:0-10139 GCA_049679485.1 Xanthobacteraceae bacterium | reverse complement strand
GCCGACGATAGCGCCGAGCATCCGGATCATGTTGAGAATTTGCTCGATACTGCGCTGATTGAAAGCATGCACGCCGACGCCGGCACGGATCAACGTCGTGGCGATTTCGGCTTGGAGATCGGAGAAGGTGAGTACGAGATCGGGTTCGAGCGCCAGGATTTTCGGGATATCTGCAGACGTAAAGGCGGAGACCCGCGGCTTTTCACGCCGGGCCCGCGGCGGGCGCACGACGTACCCCGAAATGCCGACGATCCGATGCTCTTCGCCGAGAAGGTGAAGGGTCTCGACGGTCTCTTCGCTGAGGCAGACTATTCGTTCGGGTGGGAACACCTTGTGCTCCGGAGACGCGACAAAAGTGACGTCAGGTTACGCGGCTTTTTTCGCGCTGTCCTTGAGCAAACCTAGCTGCAACAGACTTTCCGCGCTGGCAACAAGCGCTTCCTCGCGCGAGCGCGGCACCCAGCCGAGCACCCGGCGGGCTTTTTCGTTGGTCGCATTCTTTGCCTTGCCGAGTTCGGGAATGATCTGCTTCACCGCCGGATCGGTCAGGGAAGCGACCCGAACGAGCCAGTTCGGCAGTTGCCGCGTCGGCACTCTCCGCGCCGCCACTCCCAGCCGGTCCTTGAGCACTTGCGCCATTTCTCGGATCGACATGAAATCGCCAGCGACGGCGAGAAAGCGTTCGCCTTTTGCCGCCGGACTAGTCATGGCGCGAAGGTGCAGGTCGGCGACGTCGCGCACATCCACAACGCCAAAAACAAGTCGCGGGCAACCGGGCATGGCGCCGTCCATCATGCGTTGCACGATCAGGATCGACGTCGAGTAATCGGGGCCGAGTACCGGACCGAAGACACCGACCGGATTGATGACTGAAAGCTCGAGAGCCCCGCCTTCTCTGGCGATAAAGTCCCACGCTGCGCGTTCCGCCAGCGTCTTCGATTTCACATAGGCGCTGACGTCGCTGCCCGCGGGATTGGTCCAATTGGTTTCGTTGAATGGCGCGCTTTGCGGCGCGTGCCCGTAGCCGACGGCGGCGAACGAGGACGTCAGCACCACTCGCTTGACGCCGGCGTCGCGGGCGGCGCGCAGCACGCGCAATGCGCCTTCTCGCGCGGGAACGATGAGCTCGTCTTCGTGCTTGGGCACGGTCGCCGGGAACGGTGACGCGACGTGCACCACGTAATCGCAGCCGGTAACGGCATCGAGCCACCCTGCATCGCTTTCGAGATCAGCGGCGAAAAACGATAAGCGCTCGGCCGGGGCGCTGCCGCCCTGCTTGAGCAGGGTGCGCACGTCGCTTTCCCGCTTAAGATTGCGCACGGTGGTGCGCACCTGATGGCCGCCGGAGAGAAGCTGCAAAATGCAGTGACTGCCGATAAAGCCCGAACCGCCTGTTACCAGAACCGTGCTCATCGTCACCCTCTCGATGTCAGGCCGTCCAGTACCGCCGAAAGTACATAGGGATGCGCAATGAAACGAAAAGGCCGCCTCGCGGCGGCCTCCTCGTCGTTTTTGCGTGCTGGCGGAGTTACTCCGCCGCCGGTAGTGCCGCAGGCTCCTGCGCAGCTTCCGCCGCCTTCGCCGCCTCCTTCTCGCGCTCGGCGAGAATGAGCTGGTCGCGCTTGATCGCCACTTCGCGCAGCCGGTTCATCATCGCGCCGGTGCCGGCAGGAATGAGCCGACCGACGATGACGTTCTCCTTAAGGCCGTCGAGTGTGTCGGCTTTACCCGAGACCGCGGCCTCGGTGAGAACGCGCGTCGTCTCCTGGAATGACGCCGCGGAGATGAACGACCGCGTCTGCAGCGACGCCTTGGTGATGCCCAACAGCACCGGATGCGCGGTCGCGGGCTTCTTGCCCTCGGCCACCACGCGGGCATTGGTCTCGTCGAATTCCAGCTTGTCGATCTGATCGCCCTGGATCATCTCGGTTTCGCCGGAATCCGTGATCTCGACCTTCTGCAGCATCTGCCGGACGATCACTTCGATGTGCTTGTCGTTGATCGCCACACCTTGCAGCCGGTAGACGTCCTGGATTTCATTGACCAGGTAGCCGGCAAGCTCTTCGACACCCTTAATTGCCAGGATGTCGTGCGGCGCCGGGTTGCCTTCGACAATGAAGTCACCCTTTTCGATCACGTCACCGTCCTGCAAGTGAATGTGCTTGCCTTTCGCGACGAGATACTCCCTGGGCTCCTCACCCTTGTCGGTTGGCTCGATCGTAATGCGCCGCTTGTTCTTGTAGTCGCGACCGAACCGAACGGTGCCGGAGATTTCAGCGATAACCGCCGATTCCTTCGGCCGCCGGGCCTCGAACAGCTCGGCAACACGCGGCAGACCGCCGGTGATGTCGCGCGTCTTGGCGCTCTCGGTCGGGATACGGGCGATGACGTCCGCCGCCTTCACCTTTCCGCCGGGATCGACCGAGATGACGGCGTCGACCGCCAGCATGTAACGGGCGTCGCCGCCGCGGCTCAATTTGAGGATCTTGCCGTCCTTGCCCTTGATCACGAGCGCCGGACGCAAATCCTGCTGCCCGCGCGCGGAGCCAGAGCGCCAATCGATCACGACGCGCTTGGCGATACCGGTCGATTCATCGAGCGATTCGGTCATCGACTGGCCTTCGACGAGATCCTCGTAGCCGACGATACCCTCGAGTTCGGTCAGGATCGGGCGGGTGTAAGGATCCCACTCCGCGATGCGCTGGCCGCGCTTGATGTGCTCACCGTCCTCGACCTTCAGCCGCGCGCCGTACTGGATACGGTGCACGGCACGCTCGGTGCCGTCCGGATCAGTTACGGCAACGATCAGGTTGCGGCCCATCGCAATCATGTCGCCGTCCGAATTGCGGGCAACGTTGAGGTTCTTGATCTTGACGGTGCCTTCGAAATTCGACTCGATGAACGATTGCTCCGAAATCTGCGCCGCGCCGCCGATATGGAACGTACGCATGGTGAGCTGCGTGCCCGGCTCGCCGATCGATTGCGAGGCGATCACACCGACCGCCTCGCCCATGTTGACCGGCGTGCCGCGGGCGAGATCCCGCCCGTAGCACATGCCGCAGCAACCGCTCGTGGTCTCGCACGTCAGCACGGAGCGAATTTTGATCTCCTGCACGCCCGCGGTGACCAGGCGTTCGACATGCGTTTCCTCGAGCAACGTACCGCTCGGAACCAGCACTTCCGTGCCTGAGGGGTCACGTACGTCCTCAGCGACAGTGCGGCCGAGAATGCGGCTCGCAAGCGATGCCACGACCGTGCCGGCGTCGATGATGGCACGCACCTTGATGCCGCGTGTGGTGCCGCAATCCACCTCGGTGATGATGCAGTCCTGCGCGACATCGACGAGACGCCGGGTGAGATACCCGGAGTTCGCCGTCTTGAGCGCGGTGTCGGCCAGGCCCTTACGCGCGCCGTGCGTCGAGTTGAAGTACTCAAGCACCGAGAGACCTTCCTTGAAGTTGGAGATGATCGGGCTCTCGATGATCTCGCCTGACGGTTTCGCCATCAGACCGCGCATGCCGGCGAGCTGACGCATCTGCGCGGGCGAGCCGCGCGCGCCGGAATGGGCCATCATGTAAATCGAGTTGACTTGGCCCTCTGCACCCTTCTCGGTCGCAGGCTTGGTTGCCGAGATTTCCTTCATCATCGCTTCCGCGATCTTCTCCGTGCACTTCGACCAGGCATCGACGACCTTGTTGTACTTTTCACCCTGGGTGATCAGGCCGTCATTGTATTGCTGCTCGAAATCCTTGACCTGCTCGCGAGTGTCTTCGACGATCTTCTTCTTGGTGTGCGGCACCACCATGTCGTCCTTGCCGAACGAAATACCGGCCTTGAACGCGTGGTGGAAGCCGAGCGCCATGACGCGATCGCAGAAAATCACCGTCTCTTTCTGCCCGCAGTGACGATACACGGTATCGATCATGCTGGAGATTTCGCGCTTCGTCATAAGCTTGTTGACGAGGTCAAACGAAATCTTCGGCTGCTTCGGCAGCACTTCGCCGAGAATGGCGCGGCCCGGTGTGGTCTCGTACCACTTTTGGTACCGGTTGCCCTCTTCGTCGACGCCTTCATAGCGATATTTGATCTTGCTGTGCAGAGCGACCGCCTTCTCGTGCACCGCGTGCTCGACTTCGCTGATGTTGCGATAGAAGCCCTGCACGACATTCTTCTTCTTGTGGTCGCGCTCGATCTCCTTGTCGGAATGAAGCTCGAGCTTCCACTGGCCCGGGCCATTTTCAGTCATGATCGACAGATAATAGAGGCCAAGCACGATATCCTGCGACGGCACGATGATCGGCGAGCCGTTCGCCGGGTGCAGGATGTTGTTGGTCGACATCATCAAGACGCGGGCTTCGAGCTGCGCCTCGAGCGACAACGGTATGTGCACCGCCATCTGGTCGCCGTCGAAGTCGGCATTGAACGCCGCACAGACCAGCGGATGCAGCTGGATCGCCTTGCCCTCGATCAGCACCGGCTCGAACGCCTGGATGCCCAGCCGATGCAGGGTCGGTGCGCGGTTGAGCAGTACCGGATGCTCGCGGATCACCTCATCGAGGATATCCCAGACTTCCGGCTTTTCTTTTTCAACCAGCTTCTTCGCCTGCTTCACGGTCGTCGAGAGGCCCTTGGCGTCGAGCCGCGAATAGATGAACGGCTTGAACAGTTCGAGCGCCATCTTCTTCGGCAAGCCGCACTGATGCAGCTTGAGCTCGGGACCGACCACGATGACCGAACGGCCGGAATAATCGACGCGCTTGCCGAGCAGGTTCTGCCGGAACCGGCCCTGCTTGCCCTTGAGCATGTCGGCAAGCGACTTCAACGGCCGCTTGTTGGCGCCGGTGATAACGCGGCCGCGGCGGCCATTGTCGAACAGAGCGTCGACCGCCTCCTGCAGCATCCGCTTCTCATTGCGGATGATGATATCGGGAGCGCGCAACTCGATCAGCCGCTTGAGGCGGTTGTTGCGGTTGATGACGCGGCGATAGAGGTCGTTGAGGTCCGACGTGGCAAACCGGCCGCCGTCGAGCGGCACCAGCGGCCGCAGA
Source organism: Xanthobacteraceae bacterium (assembly GCA_049679485.1). Lineage (GTDB taxonomy): Bacteria > Pseudomonadota > Alphaproteobacteria > Rhizobiales > Xanthobacteraceae > BOG-931. Next base: position 5,091 of record JBAUGC010000584.1, on the reverse strand, counting down.
TCCGGCGGTATCACCGGCACGTGCGTCAGGATCATCCACTCCGGCTTGTTGCCGGACTGCATGAATGCCTCGATCAGCTTAAGCCGCTTGGCGAGCTTTTTCGGCTTCAGTTCGGAGGTCGATTCTGCGATCTCCACCCGCAAATCTGCGGCCATCTTTTCGAGATCGAGCGCCTTGAGCATTTCCCGGATCGCCTCGGCGCCGATCATGGCGGTGAAGCTGTCCGCGCCGAGTTCGTCCTGCGCCTTGACGTAGTCCTCTTCGCTCAGGAGCTGACGATCCTTGAGCGCGGTGAGACCCGGCTCGAGCACGACGTAGTATTCGAAATACAGGATCCGCTCGAGGTCCTTGAGCGTCATGTCGAGCAGAAGCCCGATGCGCGAGGGCAACGACTTCAAGAACCAGATGTGGGCGACCGGAGCCGCCAGCTCGATATGACCCATGCGCTCGCGCCGCACGCGGCTCAGCGTGACTTCGACCGAGCACTTCTCGCAGATAATGCCCTTGTACTTCATGCGCTTGTACTTGCCGCACAAGCACTCGTAATCCTTGATCGGCCCGAAGATGCGCGCGCAGAACAGCCCGTCGCGCTCGGGCTTGAAGGTGCGGTAGTTGATGGTCTCCGGCTTTTTGATCTCGCCGTACGACCAGGACAGAATCTTTTCCGGGCTCGCGATCGAGATCCGGATCTGGTCGAAGACCTGAGCCGGCGTTTGCGGGCTGAAAAGATTCATAAGTTCTTGGTTCATCGTCTTCTCCTCGACACCGTTGGAGCTTTGCTCCGCGGCTCGGTTAAACTTTTCGCCTTTCTAGCCCTCCCCCGCCTGCAGGGGAGGGTTGGGAGGGGGCTTGCGGCCTCAACGCTTGCGCAAGTGCCGAACACTTGCCCCCTCTCGCGTCGCTTCGCTCGCGTCCTCCCCCGCTTGCGGGGGAGGCAAATCATCACTCCGCCGCCTCGGCCACACCGCCGTCGCCGCCGCGCTGTTGCTTGGAATTGTGCAGGTCGACGTTCAGGCCAAGCGAGCGCATCTCCTTGACCAGCACGTTGAACGATTCCGGGATACCGGCCTCGAACGTGTCGTCGCCGCGCACGATCGCCTCGTACACTTTGGTGCGGCCGGCGACGTCGTCCGACTTCACCGTCAGCATTTCCTGCAGCGTGTAGGCAGCGCCGTAAGCCTCGAGCGCCCACACCTCCATTTCGCCGAACCGCTGGCCGCCGAACTGCGCCTTGCCGCCAAGCGGTTGCTGGGTGACGAGGCTGTAGGGACCGATCGACCGGGCGTGGATCTTGTCGTCCACCAAGTGATGCAGCTTGAGCATATAGATGTGGCCGACCGTCACTTTGCGGTCGAACGTGTCGCCGGTGCGCCCGTCGTAGAGGGTCACCTGCCCGGAGTGATCGAGGCCGGCGAGATCGAGCATGTGCTCGATATCGGCTTCTTTCGCTCCGTCGAATACCGGCGTCGCGATCGGCACACCGTGGCGCAGATTGGTGCCGAGCTCCAGGAGACCCTTCTCGTCGAGCGACTTGATGGTCTCCTCGTCGCCGTAGATTTTCCGCAGCAATTCCTTGAGTGGCTTAGGGTCCCTCTTGCCGTGATAAAGATCGACGGCATTGCCGATCTTGATGCCGAGACCGGCGCACGCCCAGCCGAGATGCGTCTCCAGGATTTGGCCGACGTTCATGCGGCTCGGCACACCGAGCGGGTTGAGCACGATATCGACCGAAGTGCCGTCGGCGAGGAATGGCATGTCCTCGAGCGGCACGATCTTCGACACCACGCCTTTGTTACCGTGACGGCCGGCCATCTTGTCGCCGGGCTGGATCTTACGCTTCACGGCGACGAAGACCTTGACCATCTTCATCACGCCGGGCGGCAATTCGTCGCCGCGCTGCAGCTTTTCGACCTTGTCGAGGAAGCGCTGCTCGAGCCGCTTCTTCGATTCGTCGTACTGCTTACGGATCGCTTCGATCTCCGCCATCACCTTGTCGTTGGGCGAGGCGAACATCCACCACTGCGAGCGTGGATATTCGTCGAGCACCGTACGGGTGATCTTGGTGTCTTTCTTAAAGCCCTTCGGGCCGGCGATGCCCTGCCGGCCCTCCAGCAGCTCGGCCAATCGGCCATAGACGTTGCGGTCCAGGATCGCCTGCTCGTCGTCACGGTCCTTGGCGAGCCGTTCGATCTCTTCACGTTCGATCGCAAGCGCGCGCTCATCCTTCTCGACGCCGTGACGGTTGAACACACGCACTTCAACCACGGTGCCCTGCACGCCGGGCGGAACGCGCAGCGACGTGTCGCGCACGTCCGAGGCTTTTTCGCCGAAGATGGCGCGCAGGAGCTTTTCCTCCGGCGTCATCGGGCTCTCACCCTTCGGCGTGATCTTGCCGACGAGAATGTCGCCGGCACGCACTTCGGCGCCGATATAGACGATGCCGGCTTCGTCGAGATTCTTCAGCGTCTCTTCGGAGACGTTAGGGATGTCGCGCGTGATCTCCTCGGGACCGAGCTTGGTGTCACGCGCCATCACCTCGAATTCTTCGATGTGGATCGAGGTGAAGACGTCGTCTTTGACGATACGCTCGGAGAGAAGGATCGAATCTTCAAAGTTATAACCATTCCACGGCATGAACGCGACCAGCACGTTCCGCCCGAGCGCGAGCTCGCCGAGATCGGTCGAGGGACCGTCGGCAATGATGTCGCCCTTCTTGACCTGATCACCCACCTTCACCAACGGCCGCTGGTTGATGCAGGTGTTTTGGTTCGAACGCTGGAACTTCATCAGCCGATAGATGTCGACGCCGGGCTTAGTCGGATCCGGCTCGTCGGTGGCGCGGATGACGATGCGGGTGGCGTCGACCTGATCGACTACGCCGGTGCGGCGCGAGGCGATAGCGGCACCAGAATCGCGGGCAACGACACCTTCCATGCCGGTGCCGACGAACGGAGCCTCGGCATGCACAAGCGGCACCGCTTGCCGCTGCATGTTGGAGCCCATCAGCGCGCGGTTGGCGTCATCGTTCTCGAGGAACGGAATGAGCGCCGCAGCCACCGAAACCAGCTGCTTCGGCGACACGTCCATGAAGTCCACCTTGTCCGGTGGAATGAGCTGCACGTCGCCGGCATGGCGAACGACCACCAGATCGTCTGTGAAACGGCCCTTTGCATCGATGGCAGAATTAGCTTGGGCGACAGTATAGCGCCCCTCTTCCATCGCCGAGAGATAGATGACCTCGTCGCTGACGCGGCCGTCCTTCACCTTGCGATACGGCGTTTCGACGAAACCGTATTTGTTCACCCGCGCAAACGTCGCGAGCGAATTGATGAGGCCGATATTCGGCCCTTCCGGCGTCTCGATCGGACAGATGCGGCCGTAGTGCGTCGGGTGCACGTCGCGCACCTCGAAGCCGGCCCTCTCTCGCGTCAGGCCGCCCGGGCCAAGAGCAGACAGACGCCGCTTGTGGGTGATCTCCGACAGCGGGTTGGTCTGATCCATAAACTGCGAAAGCTGCGAAGAACCGAAGAACTCGCGTACGGCGGCAGCGGCCGGCTTCGCGTTGATCAAATCCTGCGGCATGACCGTGTCGATATCGACCGACGACATGCGCTCCTTGATGGCGCGCTCCATCCGCAGCAGACCGATGCGGTACTGGTTCTCCATTAGTTCGCCGACCGAACGCACCCGCCGGTTGCCGAGGTGGTCGATGTCGTCGATCTCGCCCTTACCGTCGCGCAGATCCACCAGCGTGCGGATCACTGCAAGGATATCCTCCTTGCGCAGCGTGCGCATGGTGTCTTCGGCGGTGAGATCAAGCCGCATGTTCATCTTCACGCGGCCGACCGCGGAGAGGTCGTAGCGCTCGGAATCGAAAAACAGCGAATTGAACATCGCCTGCGCCGTGTCGACCGTCGGCGGCTCGCCCGGACGCATCACCCGATAAATGTCGAACAGCGCGTCTTCGCGCGTCATGTTCTTGTCAATGGCGAGCGTATTGCGGATATACCCGCCGACATTGACGTGATCGATGTTCAGAAGCGGCAGTTCTTTGTAACCGAACTCGACCAGCGATTTCAGCGGCGTCTTACCGACGTCGATATCCCACCCTCCATCTTTTCGTTCGGTACCCGTGATCTCATCGCCGGCCTCAGCATATATTTCGCCAGTTTTCGTGTTGACGAGATCCTCGGCGATGTAATGGCCGATCAGTTCCTCATCGGTCATCCGCAGCGCCTTGAGCCCCTTTTCCGCGAGCTGCCGCGCCTGGCGCACAGTGAGCTTCTTGCCGGCCTCGAGCACGACCTTGCCGGTATCCGCATCAACGAGATCGTTGACGGCCTTGTAGCCACGCAGCCGGTTGGCATCGAACGGAACGCGCCAGCCTTCCTTGGCGCGCTTGTACAGCACCTGCTTGTAGAAGGTGTTGAGGATCTCCTCGCCGCTCATGCCAAGCGCATAGAGAAGCGAGGTGACCGGGATTTTTCGCCGCCGGTCGACACGCGCGTAAACGATATCCTTGGCGTCAAACTCGATGTCGAGCCACGAGCCGCGATAGGGAATAATACGAGCCGCAAACAGCAGCTTGCCCGAAGAATGGGTCTTGCCCTTGTCGTGATCGAAGAACACGCCCGGCGAGCGATGCATCTGCGAGACGATGACGCGCTCGGTGCCGTTGACGATGAAGGTGCCGTTGTTGGTCATGAGCGGAATGTCGCCCATGTAGACATCCTGCTCCTTGATGTCCTTGACCGACTTGGCGCCGGTTTCTTCGTCGATGTCGAATACGATCAGGCGCAGCGTCACCTTGAGCGGGGCGGCGTAGGTCATGCCGCGCTGGCGGCATTCGTCGACATCGTATTTCGGTCCTTCGAATTCGTACTTCACGAATTCGAGCATCGAGGTGTTGGAGAAGTCGGAGATCGGAAATACCGACTTAAAGACGGCCTGAAGGCCCTCGTTGGGCCGGCCGCCCTCCGGTTCCTTGACCAGCAGGAATTGATCGTAAGACGCCTTCTGAACCTCTATGAGGTTCGGCATCTCCGCGACTTCCTCGATTTTTCCGAAAAACTTGCGAACGCGCTTCCGACC
>JBAUGC010000583.1:0-1842 GCA_049679485.1 Xanthobacteraceae bacterium | reverse complement strand
CAGAAAACGAGCGACATCATCTGTGTCTATGTTGCGGTTGGCCAGAAGAGTTCGAGCGTCCGGCGTGTCATCGACGCAATCCACGCTAATGGAGCTCCCGAGCGCTGCATCATTGTCGCCGCGGCGTCCGCGGGCTCTCCCGGGTTGCAATGGATCGCACCTTTTGCAGGCTTCACCATGGCAGAGTATTTCCGCGATCGCGGCCAGCATGCTCTTATCGTGGTCGACGACCTGACGAAGCACGCCGCCAGCCATCGCGAAATCGCGTTGTTGACGCGCCAATCGCCTGGACGCGAGGCCTATCCCGGCGACGTGTTCTATGTGCATGCTCGGCTTTTGGAGCGTGCCGCAAAGCTGTCTAAAGAGAAAGGCGGTGGGTCCCTGACAGCCCTGCCGATTGCCGAAACCGATGCGGGCAATCTCAGCGCCTATATTCCGACCAATTTGATCTCGATTACCGACGGCCAGATCGTGCTGGACGCCAAGCTTTTTTACGAGGGGCAGAAACCGTCCGTTGACGTCGGCACCAGCGTGAGCCGCGTCGGCGGCAAGACCCAGGCCAATGCACTTCGAGAAGCGGCGAAGACGGTACGCCTGGACTATGCCCAGTTTCTCGAACTGGAGATGTTTACCCGGTTCGGCGGTATGCCGGAGACGCGGGTCCGAAATCAATTGGTCCGCGGAGCGCGGATTCGCGCGATACTCGACCAACCGCAGCACTCACCCGTGCGGCTTGCCGACGAGGTGGCTCTGGTCCTCGCGGTCCAATCCGGTTTGTTGGATTCGCTCCCGCTGCCGGTCGTCATCGAGTTCCGGCGCGGACTGCGCGAAGCGCTCGATCACGGCGCCCCAGATTCCGTGCGCCTGATTCAAGAGACCGGCACGCTCGATAATGCCCACAATGAGGCACTTCGCGAGACCCTCCGACAATACGTTCAGAGCCTCGCCCCGTCTATCCCGACTATCCCGTCCAAGGGCCCCAGCCAGCCATGACCGAACGTCTCGCAGACATCACCGCGCGCATTGACGGTATGCGCCAGCTCGGCGCCGTGGTGAATGCGATGCGCGGGATCGCCGCCGCGCGCACCCACCAGGCCCGCAGCCAGCTCGTCGCCGTTGACAGCTACATGGCGACGATCGCCGTCGCTATTGGCCGCACCCTGGCGTCATTCTCTTCAGATCGCCCGGACGGCATGAGTGGATCGAGCCGGTCGGCGCTCGTCGTGTTCTGCGCCGAGCAGGGATTTGCGGGCGCCTTCAGCGAGCGCGTATTCGACGCGATCGGTGCCGATCTCATCGCGTCCGATTTGTTCCTGATCGGAATGAGGGGAAGCGCGGTGGCTGCCGAGAGAGGTTTGGCTGCTCGCTGGAAAAGCGCCATGCCGTCGCATTCGGCTGGCGTCCCAAAGCTCGCCGACCGCGTTGCCGAAGCGCTGTACTTCCCGATCGCGACGGGAAAGATCGATCGGCTCGACGCGATCTTTAGCGAATGGCAGCCGGCCCACGGCATCCATGTGAACCGCCGCCGCCTCTTTCCCTTCGACATGTCGCAGTTTCCTCGTTCGCAGGACGCCGACGCGCCTCTCCTCAACTTGGCGCCGGAGGCGCTCCTGACCGAGCTCACCGCAGATTACCTCCATGCGCAGCTTTGCAACGCCGCACTCCACGCCTTCGCTGCGGAAAATGAGGCACGCATGGAAGCGATGGCCGCAGCGCACAATCAGATCGAGCGCCAGCTTTCGACACTGCGTGTGACGCAGCAGAGCGTACGGCAGGAGGAGATCACAGCGGAAATCATCGAACTTGCGGCTGGTGAGACGGCGAGTCGGCCCGGTTACAATA
>JBAUGC010000582.1:0-5082 GCA_049679485.1 Xanthobacteraceae bacterium | reverse complement strand
AAAATCAGGTCGCCCGCGGAAAGCGACGGTAGCGCGCGCAGCAAAGCGGCATTGTAGGACTCCTTACGCGCGCTTCCACACAGCGTCAGGATGTTCAATGAAAGGTTGGCTGTCATGTTCGCTTTTCGCCTCAATCGGGACCACAGCGTGGTCATGGCCGTACAAAGGAGCCGCTCGGCTGGGAAACGACTTCGCCGTCGCGGGCGATCATTTTGCCACGCAAGAACACGCCCTCGATCCGGGCACTGATCGTGCGGCCCTTGAGCGTGGTGTAGTCTGCTTTGCTGCGCTGCTGACTGTCGGTGACCAGCGTGCGCTCCGCGCCGTTGACGATGATGAGGTCGGCGTCGGACCCGACCTGCACTGCGCCCTTCTTTGGAAACAGGCCGAACGCCTTCGATGGTCGCTCGGCGCATGATCGCGCGATGTCGGGCATGGACAATTGGCCGTCATCGACGAGGGCCAGCATCGACATGCACAGAGTCTGCAAACCGGGCATGCCGGGCGGCGTGCGCCAAACGTCGTTCCAGCCGAGCTCTTTGTCTTCGCGCAACACCGGCGAATGATCGCTCACGACCATGTCGATTTCGCCGGACCGCACGGCTGAACGCAGGCAGTCGCGTTCGTTGCTGGTTCGGATCGGAGGAATAATGATACCATACGGTCCCAATTCGACCGCCTCCTCTTCGGCGAACAGGAGATGGTGAGACATCACCTCGGACGTCAGCGGCACCGAGTCGCGAAAACGCCGGACCAGATCGACGCTCCTCTGCGACGACAGTGAGCGGAGATGGATACGCGTGCCGGTCTCGCATGCGACTGTGCATGCCCGGGTGATGCCGAGGCCCTCCGACAAGGTGGGGCGCGTCATCGCGAAGTTTTGCACCGGTGGCAGCGGATCTTCCCGGTGCTGCGGATCGAGATGCTGTCTCTCTGCTTCGCGCTGCTTTTGCAATTCGGTGAGTTTTGCGATCAGGGAGCCTGAGTGCGGCGTGACGCCAACGACGCCGCCCATCTCATGGATGAGCTTCATCAGCCGGTGAAGCTCATAGTCGTCGTTTGCGACGACGAAGGCCGGATTGCCGCCGTAGGCGAGAAACAGCTCGAATGATACCGGGCCGAGCGACGCCATCTCCTCGATCTCGTTGCATTCGGTGTTGGGCGACACCAGAGCCTGGATGGCGAAATCTACGAATGATTCCTGCTCGCCGATCCGCTTCTTTCGCTCGAAATAGCTTGCCGACACCGTCCGCGGGTCGTCGGTCGGCATAAGCATGATGGTAGTCACTCCGCCGATGGCGGCGGCGGCGGTGGCGGAGCTGAAATCATCGAGCCGGTGGCGCAGCAGATAGCCGGGGATGTGGACATGGGCATCGACAAGGCCGGGAAGGATGAATTTGTCCTTGGCATCGATTTCGGGAGCACCGACCAGTGTTTCGCCGCCCTGGGCGACCGCCTTGATCGTTCCGTCGGCGATGCCGATGTCCGCACGGGTGAGCCCGTCCGAACTGACAATGGTTCCGCCGCGCACGATCAGATCAAACATGCAACGACCAATGACAGTTTTTGCGCGACGCCCATCCGGGCTCTGATCGAACGCCACGCGCGGCAATCCGCCGACAATTCACGCCGCATCGGCCGCCTCGAGACCGCGCTTGTATTTGTCGACCACCCAGGTGTTGAGCTGGGTAATTGCGGTCTCCAGGTAAGACAGTCGTCCGGGTGGCATGTAGCGTGAATGATATGCCTCCTGCAGGGCTACCTGCGTCACCTGGTCCTGCATGATGATGACCTTCATATGTTCGAACTGCTCGTGGCGGATGCGATCGAACTCGGGCACTTCGGTTGCAGGTTTGGAGTAAAGATTGACCCGGCGCGAGTTCATGACGCCGGCCGATACCGGGTTGAGAAACGTGATGGTGACGAACGACGGCTGCAGCACGGCAACCGCACAGGGCATGATCGAAATAAACAGCACCCGGCTGCGCTGCTCTTCGCTCAACCCCTCGATTTCCGGCAGCCGCCGATGACCGGATTCCTCAAACAGATCGCCGCTCGTCTTGGCAAACCCGGTGGTGCGCATCACCTGGCCGTCGCCGATTTCAAAGTCGCGGAATTGAGTCAGATTCGAGGGCACCGCCTCGTGATAACCTTTGTGGACATACGAGGTGTGATATGGCTCCAGCGCATTTTCGTGATGCAGCTTCCAATTCCACTTCAGCGATTCTTGCGGAAATACGTGGCCCGGAATCAATTTTTCCATTCCGTAGCTCGCGAATTCGCCGTCAAGCTTGGCCAAACTCGGGGCGAGCGGCGGCGCATCGTCGTGGAAGTTGAGGAAAATCAGACCGTGAAAGATTTCGGACTTGATTTCCGGAAGGTGCATTTGGTCGCGCAACACGGAGACCGGAGTGGTCTCGCTCATCGACGGCGCTCCGAGGAGCCGACCGTCAAGCCCATAGACCCAGTTGTGATAGGGGCAAATAAGCCGGCTGCCGTTCATGCACCGGCCGGGGTGCGGATTTTCCGCAACGCCGCCGACCAGGGGATGGCCGCGATGCCGGCAAATGGCCGATAGGACGCGCACGTTAAGCTTTTCGTCGCGAACGACCACGACCGGCTCATTCAAGATGGTCAGCGGCAAATAGTCGCCGACGTGCGGCACCTCGTTGACGTGCGCGACGCACAGCCATTCCCGGGAAAATATGGCGTACTTCTCAAATGCCCAGAACTTCTCACTGACGTAGGTCTCCGGCGGCAGTAGCTCTGCTTCCTTGACCGGAAGGACGCTAAATCGCGTCCGTCCCACGATTTGGCGGGCGAACCGGAAATCTAACTCGTCCGCGGCTGTTTGCGGCACTCTGGTCTCCCTGTCATTGGTGAGGATGCGCCTTCGCGCTCCTGCCAAATCGCATTTCAGCGACAAAATTGAATTTTTGCATTGCCTTACCGCTATACGTAGCACCAAATGGTCGATGCCGGGCATGGCGTTGCTCTATGACCTTCGCGTGGTCGCGATGTGGCGATAGGGTCATTCGGCTGGTCCGGTTCTTGCTTTTAAAGCCTTGAAGCATAAGCCGATTGTTGCGATTCTCGCCGGCGGAGGCAGACTGCGATGGGCAAGTCTGATGTGATTTCCGAACCGAGCGTCACGTTCGCGCGCAACGTTGACTGGAACCTGTTCAAGGTGTTCCACGAAATTGCCCGCCGCGGGGGTATCGGCGCCGCGGCAAGGGCGTTGAACAAGAAGCAACCCAGTATCACCGCCGCACTGCGGCGGCTCGAAGACCAGGTTGGTGCCACACTGTGCACAAGGACGCCGCGCGGAGTCGAGTTGACGGTGCACGGACATCAGCTGTTGGCTGCTTGTGAGAGCCTGCAGGCGTCGGTTCGAAATATTCCGCGAGCGATTTCCGCGACCAGCGCCGAGCTTTCAGGCACCGTAACACTGCGCGTCTTGTCGAACCTGTACAATCTCAGCGCGCTGACCGGCATTTTTGATGATTTTCACACCCGCTATCCCCGCATCGAGATCAGGCTGGACGTGGCGCCGTGGCGCGAAATTTTGAACTCGTTGAAAAAGGGCGAGATCGAGCTTGCGATCGGATTTGCCGACGAACTTGACGACCGTTATCTGTTCATTCCGATCACCAAGCAGCCTCAACAGCTTTATTGCGGCCCAAAGCATCGGTTCTTTGGGCAGCCTGCGGTCTCGCCGACGCTGATGGAAGCCGAGCCTTTTGTTGTGACCCGCGATGAACCGCTTCCCTACATTCGCTATCGGGACCGTTACGGTCTCGGCCGCCGCATCGGCGGCTTTGCCGACAGCCTGAATGAACGTATGTGGCTGATCCAGCTTGGCATGGGCATCGGTTTTCTTCCGAAACCAATTGTTGAGAATTCAAATTTTGCTTCGGTACTATGGCCGCTGTTGCCTGACGACGAAGCGCCGATCTGCAGCGTCTATCTGATGGCGAACGGACAAGCCGCGCGCAGCGCACCGGCGCAGCTCTTGCTTGATACCGCGCTCGCGCATCTGCAGGCGAGCCCGAAGTGAATCTCCTTGTCTCATCCAGCGACAGCGAGCAGGCGGCCCGTTGCCGGCCGGCAACATACTTCATTAGGATTCATCTACCGGGGAGAAGCGGCAGTGGATTTGGAACTAAACGACCGGCTCGCGATCGTCACCGGCGGCAGCCGCGGCATCGGCAAAGCGATTGCGACAGAGTTGGCCAAAGAGGGCGCCAAGGTTGCCGTCGTCGCGCGAGATCTTGCGACTGCCGAGGCCGCCGCATCTGAAATCGCCGCGAAAACCGGACGGCCGGCTTACGCCTGCCGTGCCGATACCGGCAAGGATGACGACGTTCGCACCGCCTTCTCACAGATTGTCGCCGAGCACGGCCGGATCGACATTCTCGTGAACTGCGCCGCCCAACCGGCCGGCCAGCAGCCGGCGCCGAAGCTTGCAGGCATCACCGACGAGGTCTTCTGGGCCGACATCAACGTCAAAGTTCTCGGCTATTTGCGCTGCGCAAGGGAAGCCGCCCCGGTCATGCAACGTCAGCGCTCCGGCCGCATCATTAATGTCTCGGGGCTCGCCGCGCGGCAGACCGGGTCGATTATCGGATCTATCCGCAATGTCAGTGTCGCGGCGCTGACGAAGAACCTGGCGGATGAACTTGGACCACACGGCATCAGCGTGACGTGCGTCCATCCCGGCTTCACCCGAACGGAAAAAGCGCCGGACGCGCTCCGCTACAGGGCGTCGGTTGCCGGATTATCAGTTGAAGCGATCGAGCAGCGCTTGGCCGAAGATACATCGATCCGACATATTGTGACGGCCGAAGAAGTGGCTTACGTCGTCGCGTTTCTTTCGTCGCCAAAGTCGACGGCCATTTCAGGCGATGCAATTGCGGTCGGTGGCGGCAAAGTCGGTTCGATATATTATTGAGCGCTGTATATTATTGAGAACTGCTAGGGCGCGTATTTATAAATTTCGCCTCTGCGAGCGCTGCTCAATGTCTGCTTCACCCCGAAAGGCGACCGAAATGCGGCGTTGCCGCGAGATGACGCGATGGGCCA
>JBAUGC010000581.1:0-1516 GCA_049679485.1 Xanthobacteraceae bacterium | reverse complement strand
CTCGACCATATCGTCGAGCAAGGCACATTCGAGTTCATCAACGACTTTTCCAGCCAGATCACCGTCGGGCTCCTGTTCCGCACCATGGGCCTGCCCGAACGCGACCACGCCGACATCAGGCGCAAAGTCATCCTGGCAATCTCCACCGACAAAAGTGTGAAGGGCCGCACGCCAGAACATATCGCCGCGTTTAAGAACATCAGTGAGTTCTTGACGACAGAGGTCGCGGCCCGGCGGGCCAACCCAACCGACGACCTGATCACCCATCTCGCCGAAGCCGAGATCGACGGTGATCGCCTCTCCGAGCGCGAAGTCGTGCTCACCACGGCGACCTTCGTCATGGCGGGCGTGGAGTCGTTGTCGAGCTTCATGAGCGTGTTCGCGCTTAACCTTCACGATTATCCCGACGCGCGGCGACGGCTGGTCGCCGATCCCGCGCAGATTGCGCCAGCCATCGAGGAATCGCTTCGCTTCAATACGTCCGCGCAGCGCTTCCGGCGGTTTGCCACCCGCAAGACCGAGCTGCATGGCGAAACGATTAAAGCGGGCGACAAAGTCGTGCTCGCCTTCGGCTCGGGAAATCGCGACGGCCGCAAATTCCCCAACCCGGACATTTTCGACATTGACCGCCGGCCCCTCGGGCACCTTGGCTTCGGCTCCGGCAAACATTTCTGCCTCGGCAGCCAGATGGCAAGGCTCGTTACCGAAGTCGCGATGCGGCGGTTCCTTGAGCGGGTGCCGGATTATCACCTGACGGCTGACAAGATCGCCTGGAATTCGTCGTCGAACTTCCGCAGTCCCACGGCGCTGCCCTTCGCGCGCGGCTGAACCCGCCGCTACGCTCCGCCGTTCCCTGGGGACGACGAGGCCGGGGGAAATTCGTCAGCGCGGAGCTGATGCGCCAGCTCGCTGAGCACCGCATTGATCATTCCAGTTTCGTCCCGGTCGACAAAGGCGGAGGCAACATCGACATACTCGGACATGACGACCTGCGCCGGCACGTCGCGCCGGCAGGTTAGCTCGTAAGCGCCCGCGCGCAGCACTGCCCGCAAGACCGCCTCGATGCGCTTGAGCGGCCAGCCGCGGGTCAGCGCAGCATCGATTTGCGGATCGAGCCGGGTCTGCTCGCGCAAAACGCCGCCGACAATATCGCGAAAGAAGGCAACTTCCGCCGGCCGGTATTGCGCGCCTTCGACCTCACCGCCGAGCCAATGGCTCTCGAACTCGGTCAAGATCTCGTTCAGCCCGGTGCCGGCGAGGTCCATCTGATAGAGCGCCTGGACTGCGGCAAGCCGCGCCGCGCCACGTTTGTTGGCTTTGCGCGCTTCGGTCGCTCCGGCTTTGGCGGTCGCGCGCGCCATTGTTCACTTCCCCCGCGTGAGTCGACGTTTCACCCGGACCAGCGCCAGCGCCGCGCGCGCGGCGTCGGCACCTTTGTCCTGGTCCTCAAGCCGCGCGCGGGCCAGCGCTTGCGTGAGCGTATTGACGGTGACAATGCCGTTGCCGATCGGCAGGG
>JBAUGC010000580.1:0-6371 GCA_049679485.1 Xanthobacteraceae bacterium | reverse complement strand
CATCAACGATGCCCCGATGGGTGACGGGCGTCGCGACGCCAATGCCGCCGACATCCGCCGCGCGCTCGCGCTGTTTCATTGCGCCGACGCCATTCTGATCGCGCTTCTGGCCGTCATCGCGGCTTTGCTTATTTTGCCAGGGTAAGCAGGCGATCGAGATCAAGATGCGCAGCCAGGTGCGTGGCAAGATCGTCGAGCGCGGCGTCGACGAGTGCGTCATAGGTGACGCTTGCGGTGCCGCGGAAACGCGCAAGCCACGCCGCACGCTGGCGATCGTCGGCAAACAGGCCGTGCACGTATGTGCCAATCACCCGGCCGTCCGCTGAAACGGCGCCCTCTGCCGATCCGTCCTCCAGCCGCGCGAATGGCCGCGCACGGTCGGAGCCTTCCGTTACGCCCATATGCATCTCGTAACCGGCAAAAGGCGCAGCATCGTTGGTCGCGCCGTGCACTGGCTCCAGGCGTTTCTCTGCCGACAGCGTCGTTACGACGTCAACCAGTCCAAGGCCGTCGACCGTTGCCGGTGGACCCTCAATTCCATCCGGGTCGACGATGCTGCGCCCGAGCATTTGGTAGCCGCCGCAAAGGCCGAGAATCATTCCGCCACGCCGCCGATGCGCGGCAAGGTCGATATCGAAGCCGGCTTCGCGTAGCGCCGCCAGATCGGCGATTGTCGCCTTGGAGCCGGGCAGGACGATGAGGTCGGCGTCGCCAGGAAGTGCCGTGCCTGGACGCACCCGCACGAGATCGACCTCCGGCTCGGCATCAAGCGGATCGAGATCGTCGAAATTGGCGATGTGCGGCAGTATCGGGACGGCGATGCGCACCCGCGCTCGGGGTTTCGGCGGCCGGTTTTGCTCAAGCGCCAGCGCATCCTCCGCCGGCAGCGCGCGGGCGGCGGCGAAGTACGGCACGAGGCCGAGTGCTTCCCATCCGGTCGCCTGAGCGATCCGCTCCATGCCCGCACTAAATAGCGCCGGATCGCCACGAAATTTGTTGACGATAAACCCGCGGACCAGCGCCGCATCCTCCGGCGCGAGAACGGCCTTGGTGCCGACAATGCTCGCGATCACGCCACCGCGGTCAATGTCGCCAATGAGTACGACAGGGATTTTAGCGACGCCGGCAAATCCCATATTGGCGATATCGTTCGCCCGCAGATTCACTTCTGCGGCGCTGCCGGCGCCTTCAACGAGTACGACATCGGCCTCGCGGCGCAGCTGCGCAAAGCTATCGAGCACGTACGGCAACAGATCGCGCTTCATATGCTGGTAGGCGGCAGCTTTCGCGCTGCCATAAACACGCCCCTGCACCACGATTTGCGCACCGATTTCGCTCTGCGGCTTGAGCAGGACCGGATTCATGTGAACACTCGGCGGCGTGCGCGCCGCGCGTGCCTGCAGCGCCTGAGCACGCCCGATCTCGCCGCCATCTGCGGTCACCGCGGCGTTATTCGACATGTTCTGCGGCTTGAAAGGGCGCACCACCAGGCCGCGGAGCGTGAACGCCCGCGCGAGTCCTGCAACGATCAACGACTTGCCGACGTCCGAGCCCGTGCCTTGAAACATGAGCACACGCGCCGGCATGCTGTCAGAACTCGATGCCAGGCTGCGCCTTCACGCCGGCGGCGAAATGATGCTTCACCAACGTCATCTCGGTCACGAGATCGGCCGCAGCCAGGAGTTCCGGCTTGGCGTTACGGCCGGTCACGACCACGTGCAAGCCGTCACGACGGGCGGCGAGGCCGGCGACGACGTCGTCGAGATTCAGGTAGTCGTAACGCAGCGCAATGTTGAGTTCGTCGAGGATAACAAGTCCAAAGCTCGGATCGTCCATCAGCTCGCGCGCCTTCGACCAGGCCCGTTCGGCCGCCATGACATCGCGTGCGCGATCCTGCGTTTCCCAGGTGAAGCCTTCGCCCATGGTGTGCCAAACCAATTGATCCCCGAATTTTGCCAGTGCGTCACGCTCGGCGGTATGCCAGGCGCCCTTGATGAACTGCACCACGCCGACGCGCTGACCACGACCGAGCATGCGCAAAGCCAGCCCAAACGCCGCAGTCGATTTTCCCTTGCCGGCGCCGGTGTGCACGATCAGCAATCCCTTCTCGACCGTCTTGCCGGCGACTTCGGCATCCTGCACGGCTTTGCGCTTTGCCATTTTGGCGCGATGGCGTTCCGCCTCAGCCTTATCGATCGCTTGCGTCATGAGCTGGTTTCCAAAGTTCCTTTGACCGCGAGCGGCAAGCCCGCGACCATGAGAACAACACGATCCGCGCGCTCCGCGATGCGCTGATTAACGACGCCTTGTAAGTCCCGAAAGCGCCGGCCGAGCGGATATTCGGGCACGATCCCGGAGCCTACTTCGTTCGCGACCAGCACAGTCGGAGCCGCCCTCGATGCCAATGATGTTTCCAGTCCTTGCATCTCCTTCTCGATATCTGCATCCGCGAGCATAAGGTTCGACAGCCAAAGCGTCAGGCAATCCACTAGCGCTGGGATTGTCGAGCACCCGGACAGCGCCAAGGCCAGATCGAGCGGCTCTTCGATCGTACGCCACGCTGCGCTACGGCGCTCGCGATGCGCCTTGATGCGCGCGGCCATTTCCTCATCACCCGCCTCCGCCGTTGCTATATACGCCAACGGGGGCGGCAAGGCGGCGATAACGCGCTCGGCGTAGCGACTCTTACCGGAGCGGGCGCCACCGAGCACAAAGGTCAGCGGCGCGCTCACCGAGCGTTATCCTGGGAAAGCGACGCGAAATTCATGGCAAGCCCTTATTTTCGTGGTTCGGTTTTCCGATCCGAGTTGCGATTTGCGACGAGGACAGCATGGCGGAACCACACGCCATTGACAAAGCCATGGGCTCGACCCCTAACTGTCCGCATCGACGGTCTCTCGTCAGAGAGCGAACAGGGAATGCGGTGCGGAACGCAAGTTCCCAATCCGCAGCTGCCCCCGCAACTGTAAGCGGGTAGTCTCATCCGGATAAGCCACTGGCGGCCATCTTGCCGCCGGGAAGGCAGGGTGAGGCGCCGATCCGCGAGCCAGGAGACCTGCCGTCGGGTGAGTCGACGCGACAAACGCCGGTCGGGGTGCATCGGTGGATGATCTGAAAGACGAAAGTCTTTTGGTCCTCGCTCGCGCCGGCGGCTGGTCACGCGAGGACTTAATTTCTTGCTCACCTTCCTCAAAACGGCGGTCGACGACGCTTCGCCCGATCAGCGCGCCAAGATTGGCGCGATCTACGCGTTCCTCCTGGCAGGCAATGCGCTGACCTGGACGTGGGCGGTCATCGCACTGGCCGACCGGCCGACGCTGCTCGGCACCGCCGTCCTCGCTTACGTGCTTGGTCTCCGCCACGCCGTCGATGCCGACCACATTGCGGCGATCGACAACGTGGTGCGCAAACTGATGCAGGAGGGCAAACGGCCGGTCTCGGTCGGGTTGTTCTTTTCGCTTGGGCATTCGCTGGTCGTTGCGCTGGCGGTCGCCGCCATCGCGACCGCAGCTTTCGCGCTGCGCAGTCATTTCCACGAATTCAAATTGATCGGCAGCATCATTGGCACCGGGGCCTCGGCGTTCTTTCTGCTTGCTATCGCAGTCATCAATCTCGTCGTCCTGCGCGGCGTCTGGGCCAGTTTTCGCCGGGCGCGCCGTGGCGAGCCCGTCGCCGAAGATGAGCTAAACCTTCTCCTCTCCGGCCGCGGTTTCCTCGCCCGTATCTTCCGGCCGTTGTTCCGCATGGTCACGCGCAGCTGGCAGATGTTCCCGGTTGGCTTTCTGTTCGGCCTCGGCTTCGACACCGCAACCGAAATCAGCCTGTTCACCGTCGCAGCGAGCCAGGCCTCCGGCGGCATGACCTTGGGCACGATCATGATTTTTCCGGCGCTGTTCGCCGCCGGAATGACGCTGTTCGACACAACCGACAGCGTGCTGATGGTCGGCGCTTATGGCTGGGCGTTTCTCAATCCGATCCGCAAGATTTGGTACAATCTCACTATCACCGCTGTTTCAGTCGTCGTCGCCGTGTTGATCGGCGGCGTCGAGGCGCTGGGGCTGATTGCCGGCAAACTCGGGCTCGAAGGCGCGTTTTGGAACATGATTGATGACGTCAACGGCGGCATCGCCAGTTTTGGCTATATCGTCATCGGCATTTTCCTCGCGAGCTGGGCGATCTCTTACCTGCTGTATCGCTGGCAAGGACTAGACCGGCCACTGGTCGAGCGTATTTAGGTGGAAGCGATGGCAACCTCCGCCGACGAGACTTTGGTGACCAAACCGGCGTCCTCCGCTGCACCGATCGTATATGTGTGCGTCACCTGCAGGCCCGTCGGCGAACCCGACAGCATAGTGCGGCCGGGCGCACTTCTCGCAACGGCGACCGCTCAAGCGGCGGCCGGGACGGACGTCGAAGTCCGTCCGATGCGCTGCCTCGCCAACTGTTCCCGCGGTCCAACCGCAGCGCTGCGGTGCCACGGCTCATGGACCTACGTTTTCGGCGGTCTCGATGTGACCTGCGCCGAGGCGCTGATCCAAGGTGCGCGTCTTCTTGCCGGCGCCGCAGACGGTATTCTGCCGTGGCGCGGACGGCCCGCCCCACTCAAGCGCGGCTTGATCGCGCGCGTTCCCCCGATCGATTTTCAAGAGGACGATCTATGAACAACACGCTCGCGCGCATTCCCTGCACCATCGTCACCGGCTTTCTTGGAGCCGGCAAGACCACACTCATTCGCCACGTGATGGCGAATGCGCAGGGCCGCCGGCTTGCCGTCATCGTCAACGAGTTCGGCGATGTCGGCATCGACGGCGACATTCTCAAAGGCTGCGGCAATACCGCCTGCCCCGAGGAGAACATCGTCGAGCTGGCCAACGGTTGCCTGTGCTGCACCGTCGCCGATGAATTCGTGCCGGCGCTCGACGCCATCCTGGCGCGCGAGGGCATCGAGCACATCGTCATCGAAACTTCGGGACTCGCGCTGCCGAAGCCGCTCGTGCAAGCGTTCCATTGGCCCGCGATCAAAAGCCGCGTTACCGTCGACGGCGTCGTCGTCGTGGTCGACGGGGCGGCCCTCGCTGACGGCCGCGTGGCGAACGATCTCAACGCCCTCGCACAGCAACGCGCGGCCGATAGTGCGCTGTCCCACGACGATCCGATCGAGGAGGTTTTCGAAGATCAGATTGCCTGCGCCGATCTTGTCGTCCTCAACAAACGCGATCTTATCGACGCGGCTGGTTTCGAGAGAGCGCAGGCCGTAATCGCCGACGTGCTGCCGCGCACCGTGAAAGTGATCACTGCGGCCGACGGCAAGGTCGATCAGTCGCTGCTTCTTGGGCTCGGCGTCGGTACTGAGGATGACATTGCCAACCGGCACACGCATCACGACAACGAGGAAGACCACGACCACGACGACTTCGACTCATTTGTTGTGCCAGTCGGCGAGGTGGCTGATCCTTCCGCGCTAACCGCGCGCGTTACCGCGCTGGCGGAGAATTTCGATGTGCTGCGGGTCAAAGGTTTTGCCCCGGTCGCCGGCAAGCCGCTGCGGCTGCTGGTGCAGGCGGTCGGGGCGCGCGTCACCCATCAGTACGACCGCCCCTGGGCCGCTGCCGAAGCGCGCCAGGGCCAGCTTGTGGTGATCGGACTGAAAGGCCTCGATCGCGCGGCGGTAACTCAGGCGCTCGTTGGATAAGAGCGGGGTTGAGTAATGCATCTGCTCACCACGACTTCGACCAGCCTCGACGAGATCGTCGAGGCTGTGGACCTCGGCCAGTCGCCGGGCGACATCGTGGTGTTGTCTTTCGCCGACAGCGACCTCTCCGGTCTCGCCGCCGCCTGGGAAGCGGAACGCGCTGCAATACCGAGCGTTCGTCTCGCCCATTTGCGCGATCTTCGCCATCCAATGTCGGTCGATCTCTGGATCGATCGCGTCGGCGCGCACGCCAAGGTGATCGTTGTACGCCTGCTCGGCGGCATCGATTGGTGGAAATATGGCATCGAACGACTGACGGTCCTGGCCCGCGAGCGCGAGATCGCACTTGCGGTATTGCCGGGCGAGGACCGCGATGACGCTCGCCTTGCTGCAGCTTCGACGCTGCCGCCGTACGAACTCAACGCGCTGCTGTGTTTTTTTCGGGAGGGCGGCCGCGAAAATTTGCGCGCCCTGTTGCGCCGCCTCGCCCGTCACGCAGGGACGAATCTTGAAGCGCGCGAGCCGAAGCCGGTACCACGCTTTACCGGCTATTTGCCCGGCGAGGGCGCTGTTGATCTCGACTGGCTGGTTGCTTTGCTGGAACCGGGTAAGCCGGTAGTCCCGATTATTTTCTACCGCGCGGCGTTGCTTGCGAACGACACCGCGCCCATCGATGCAC
>JBAUGC010000579.1:0-8246 GCA_049679485.1 Xanthobacteraceae bacterium | reverse complement strand
GAGATCCTCCACCCCCTCGCCGACGCCGATGAAATGCACCGGCAGCTTGAATTTGTCGGCGATGGCGACGAGGATGCCGCCGCGGGCGGTGCCGTCAAGCTTGGTCATGACGAGGCCGGTCACGCCGACGGCTTTGCGGAAAATCTCGACCTGCGACAGCGCGTTCTGCCCGACAGTGGCGTCGAGCACCAGCAGCACCGCGTGCGGCGCGATTGGATCGACCTTCTTGATGACGCGTACGATCTTTTCCAGTTCGCTCATCAGTTCGGTACGGTTCTGCAGCCGGCCGGCGGTATCGATCAGCAGCACGTCGATCCCGGCGTCTTTCGCCGCGCGCACCGCATCGAACGCAAGTCCGGCCGCATCGGCTCCGGCTTCGCGCGCGATCACCGGCGCGCCGGTGCGCTCGCCCCAGATTTTCAGTTGCTCGATGGCGGCGGCGCGAAACGTATCGCCGGCGGCGAGCATGACGCTGCGGCCTTCGGCCCGGAACTTCGCCGCCAGTTTGCCGATTGTCGTGGTTTTGCCGGAACCATTGACGCCGGCAACGAGAATGACGAACGGCTTTTTCGCGGCATCGATCGTGAGCGGCTGCGCGACGGGACCGAGCGCAGTCTCGATTTCGGCTGCGACCACGCCTTTGACCTCTTCGGGAGAAATCTCTGCCGCGTAACGGCTCTGGCCGAGCGCCGCGCCTATACGATCGGCGGTGTCGAGGCCGAGATCGGCGCGGATCAGCACGTCCTTGATGTCGGCAATGGTCGCGGCATCAAGTTTGCGCTTGGCGACGAGATCGGTGATGGCCCCGCCAAGCGCCGACGATGTGCGCTTGAGTCCGCCGGTGAGGCGCTGCCACCAAGTGCCCTTCGTTTGTGTCGTCGTGTCGTTCATTCGGTACGCTGTTGCCGGTCAGGCGCTCGTGATAGCGGTTTCGCCAAGGTACGCAACCATGACCCCGGAAGAGATGGTGTCGCGGCTTCTCTATCGCGACGGGCTGATGCTGGTGCTCGACAAGCCCGCCGGACTCGCCGTGCATCGTGGCCCTAAGAGCGGCAACAAGGGCGGCGAAAGCCTGGAGGACCATTTCGACGCGTTGCGCTTCGGACTGCCGCGAGCGCCGGCGCTGGCGCATCGGCTCGACCGCGACACCTCCGGCTGCCTGGTGCTCGGCCGGCACCGCAAGGCACTGGCGCAGCTCGGCAAGCTGTTCAAATCGGGGGCGATCGACAAGACCTACTGGGCAATCGTTGAAGGCGCGCCGCGGGCCGATGAAGGCACCATCGAGCTGCCGCTCGGCCGGCTTGATGAAACGCGCGGCTGGTGGATGAAGCACGACCCACATAACGGACAGCCGGCGGTGACCAAGTGGCGCGTGCTGGGCAGGGCTGCAAAATCGACCTGGCTTGCTCTCGAGCCCGTGACTGGCCGCACTCATCAGCTTCGCGTGCATTGCGCTGAAATGGGCTGGCCGATTCTCGGCGACACCATCTATGGCACCGCGCCGCGCACCGGCGGGCCGATGCTGCAGCTGCACGCCCGTGAGATCGTTGTGCCGCTCTACAAGAACCGTGCGCCAATCCGCATCACCGCCCCGGTGCCGCCGCACATGCACGCCGCGTTAGTTGACTGTGGATGGGAAGGCGATTCCGATTCTGCCGCCGCCGAATAAATCGGCCATCACGCCGCCAGCAATTGCTTGCCGTCGTGGCCGGTGATTTTCAATTCGATGATCGCTCCGGGTTCGGCTTCTGTCCCCAACGTGACTTGGGTGAATTGCTCAGTACGACCCTGCGCGTGCGACTCCGCCAACACCCGCCGCGTGGTGCCAACCTCGGCATCAAGGTGCCGCCGCAGTGCGATCGCGCCACGCTCGCGCAAGCGCCGCGCCCGATCCTTGACGACGGTACGCGCAAGCTGCGGCATGCGCGCGGCCGGCGTCCCTGCCCGCGCCGAGAACGGAAAGACGTGGAGGTGCGTGAGCCCGCACGCGTCGACCAGATCGACCGAATTCTGAAACATATCCTCGGTCTCGGTCGGAAAGCCGGCGATGATGTCGGCGCCGAACACGATGTCCGGCCGCAGCCGGCGCAGCGTCTCGCAGAACGCGATCGCGTCCTTGCGCGAGTGCCGGCGCTTCATGCGCTTGAGGATCAAATCGTCGCCGGCCTGCAGCGACAGATGCAGGTGCGGCATCAGCCGCTGATCCTGCGCGAACGCATCGATCAAATCGCGGTCGGCCTCGACCGAGTCAATTGACGACAAGCGCAGCCGCTTCAGCTCGGGCACGTGCTTGAGGATTTGCTTGACCAGCATGCCAAGCTTCGGCGCGCCGGGCAGACCGCCTCCGTAGCTCGTGATGTCGACGCCTGTCAAAACGACCTCGCAATAACCATTACCGACCAGGCGCCTCACGTCGTCGACCACGGCGCCCATCGGCACCGAGCGCGAATTGCCGCGGCCGTAAGGAATGATGCAGAAGGTGCAGCGGTGATCGCAGCCGTTCTGCACCTGGACAAAGGCGCGGGTGCGGCCGGAGAAACCTTCGATCAGATGCGCGGCGGTTTCTTTGATCGCCATGATGTCGTTGACGACCGCCTTCGGCGCATCGCCCACGTCGAGCGCGACGCGCGCGTCTTTCCACACCGCGGCGTTGAGTTTCTCGCTGTTGCCGAGAACCCGATCTGCCATCGCGACAAAAGTCTGCGGTCCGGTTTGCGCAGCGCAGCCGGTGACGACGATCTTTGCTTGCGGCCGATCGCGGCGGAGCGCGCGGATGGTTTGCCGCGCCTGGCGGACCGCTTCCGCCGTCACGGCGCAGGTATTGACCACCACGGTGTCGTTTAAACCAGCGGCCTCAGCCTCGCGGCGGATCACTTCCGATTCGGCGGCGTTGAGCCGGCAGCCGAACGTGACGACCTCGACGCTCATCGCCTACGCCGCCCCCGCGCCGGCAAACAGGGCGGCTTCGAAACGTCCGATGTGCTCGTACTCAACCGGGCCGGTCATCAGCACGTGGTCGTCGCTCTCGCGCCATTCGATTGCAAGATCGCCGCCGGGCAAGCTAACGGTGACCTTGCGACCAGTGCGGCCGAGACACGCGGCGGCAACGGCGGCGGCGCAGGCCGCCGAACCGCACGCCTTGGTGAGTCCGGCGCCGCGCTCCCAGGTGCGGATTACCACACGGTCGCGCGCCGGCGTCGCCGCAAGCGTGATGTTGGCACGCTCGGGGAATAGCGGATCGTGTTCAAGCAGCGGGCCGATCGTCGGCAGATCGAAGGCTTGCAGATTCTCCACCCAGAAAATCACGTGCGGATTGCCCATGTTCACAACGGCGGGCGTACTCAAGATCGGCCCGCCCGGCGGACCGAATTTAAGATCGATCGCGCGCGTGTCGGGCATTTCGCGCGCGAGCGGAATCTCATTCCAGCGAAAGCGCGGCGCGCCCATGTCGACCGTGAACATTCCTTCATCTGCACGCCAGCAGGAGACGACGCTGCCCTGAATGTCGAAGTTCAGCCGCGCCTTGCCGGTCTCAGCGCTGACTAGCGAGGCAACACAGCGCATGCCGTTGCCGCAGGCACCCGCCTCGGACCCGTCACTGTTATAAATCCGTATTGACGCATCGGTATCGCCACGCGACGGATAGAGCGCCATAAGCTGGTCAAACGGCTCCTGACGCGCCGCGGCGCGCGCCTCGCCCGCTTCGATCGGACTTGGCGCACGCCGCAAATCGACAATCACGATCTCATTGCCGAGACCGTTCATTTTAACAAAATCGCGATCAGCCAGCGCGCCCATGATTACGCCCGAATGTGAGGGACTTATATGAGGACTTTGGTGTTATACGCCAGTAGCACAATTTCGGTTGGGGCGGCGGCCGCTGGTTGTAGAGGTACCAAAATCTGTCACGAGCAACAGAGAGACGGCGCCGATCAGGATCGCCGGCTCACACACGGGAGAATCTGCTGATGTTCCTCCGCTTTGCCCTTTGCATTGGTATGGCGGCCGCTGCCATCACCTTTGCCGAGCAGCAACCGTCTCAAGCGCAAACATCGACGCCCGCAGCACCCGCGGCGCCGGCCAAACCGAACGCCACACCCGCTCCGGCCACCGCCGCGCCTGGCGATCCGTTCGGCGAGGATACGACGCTCACCGCCAGGCCGATTGTGTATGTGAAGGGCACCGGCAACTGGGATAGCGCCTTCCAGACAATCACCGGCTCACTCAAGACGCTAAGGGCCTACATTGCCAAAGAAAATCTGAAGGCCGACGGCCAGCCGATGACCATCTTCACGTCGACCGACGACACCGGCTTTCAATTTCAGGCGGCGATCCCGGTTGCCGAAGCGCCGAAGACACCGCCGCGCGGCGACATCGCCGTCGGAACATCGCCGGAGGGTCACGCCCTCAAATTTGTCCATCACGGATCTTACGACGGACTGGACAACACTTACGAGGCGATCACCAACTATCTCGACGAGCGGCGGCTTGAAGCCAAAGACATGTTCATCGAGCAATATGTCACCGATCCTTTGTCCACCAGCGAGGATCATCTCGTTGTCAACGTGTTAGTTTTGATCAAATAATTCATTGCGCCCTCTCCCCTTGCGGGAGAGGGCTGCTCAGCGCTTCAACAACAAAATTGGGTGAGGGGTCGGGCCGCACCCCTCACCCGAACTTACTTGCTCAATGTCCGGCGCTGCCCTCTCCCACGAGGGGAGAGGGCACACTTGCGGCGCCGAAACAACGCACACGCAAACGGAACGCGAAGCGGCTACAGCTTCCACACCTCGCCGGGCCGCAGGGTGCGGAATCGCTCCGCGGGAATTGCGGCAGCCGCCAGAGCGTCGGCGAGCGCGGCGAGCGGCGCGTCGATCGCTTCGTCGGTGAGCTGAAAAGTGCCGAAATGGTGAGCGAGCGCGAGTTCGGCGCCGCAATCGATGAGAGCCTGCACCGACTCGGCCGGATTCATGTGCTGGTCGCGCATGAACCAGCGCGGCTCGTACGCCCCGATCGGCAGAATCGCGAGCTTGAACGGTCCGTGGCGTTCGCGCGCCTCGCGGAAATGCCGACCGTCGTCGTAGCCGGAATCGGCGACGAAATAGATCTGCCCGTTTGGCGTTTCGATCACTACTGATCCCCATAGCGACATGTTGCGGTCAGACAAGGTGCGCGCCGACCAATGCCGTGCCGGCAGGAACGTCGCCGCAACACCGGCGCCGAGCTCCACGCGATCGCCCCAATCATAGGATTCTGCCGCGATGGCGGGATCGTGATTGCGCATGATGGTGTCATTGCCGAGCGGCGTGATCACGCGCGGACGATGGGAGACGGCGAGACGCGAGAGCGTCGCAACATCGAGATGATCGTAGTGACCGTGCGATACCAGCACCGCATCGATCGGCGGCAATTTGGCGAAAGCCACGCCCGGATCGTTGACGCGTTTCGGCCCGACAAAGCGAAGCGGCGACGCGCGCTTCGACCAGACCGGGTCGAGCAGCAGGTTTAGGCCCGCGGTTTGAACGAGCCAGCTGGCATGACCGATGTAGGAAATGCGCCACGCCGCGCCATCGACGCGCGGCGGCGGCTGGTCGGCAAATGGCGACGGCGCCCAGGCCGGCCACTTCGCCCGCTTGCCGCGCCAGTAGCGGTCGACCATCCAGCGCAGCAGATCGGATTGGCCGCGCGGCGGCGCGGTGCGACGATCAAAAAAGCGCTCGCCGTCGAAATGATCGGAGACAGGACCGGTGTAATAGCGGGACATTTGAATGGCTTATACGACGCCGCGGCGGCTGGGGCGGAGCCATAATGCCACGGTTGACGGCAGCGAGGCTTGCACCTATTTTCCGGCCACTCTCGCAAGAGAAATAAGTTAATCACCGCCGACCGGGCCCATGAGACCGGAGGCTACCGCCCGACAGCGCGATGCGCCCTCGGGCGCTTATTGTGTTTCTCCCTGTCCCCGCATGCGGGGACAGGTGGAAGGAGAAAATGTTCGATAGTCTTTCCGAACGTTTGAATGCGGTCCTCGACCGGCTGACCCGGCGCGGGGCTCTGTCGGAAGCCGACGTCGATGCGGCATTGCAGGAAGTGCGGCGGGCGCTGATCGAGGCCGACGTCGCGCTCGATGTCGCCCGCGCCTTCACCGACGAAGCCAAGAAGCGCGCCATCGGCGTGGCGGTCATCAAGTCAGTCACGCCCGGCCAGATGGTCGTCAAGATCGTGCACGATCAGCTCGTCGATACGCTGGGCTCGGAGGCGCAGCCAATCGACCTCAACGCGCCGGCGCCGGTCGCCATCATGATGGTGGGGCTGCAAGGCTCGGGCAAAACCACGACCACGGCAAAAGTCGGCAAGCGCCTTGCCGAGACGCAAAAGCGCAAAGTGCTGATGGCTTCGCTCGACATCCGCCGCCCCGCGGCGATGGAGCAGCTCGCGGTGCTGGGCCGCCAGGTCAATGTCGACACCTTGCCGGTCGTTGCCGGCCAGACGCCGATGCAGATCGCAAACCGCGCGCTGCAGGCGGGACGGCTCGGCGGTTATGACGTAGTACTGCTCGATACCGCCGGCCGCGTTACGCTGGACGAGGCTATGATGAGCGAGGCGGCGGAAGTTCGCCGCGCCGCGGCTCCGCACGAGGTGCTGCTGGTCGCCGACGCGCTGACCGGCCAGGACGCGGTCAATCTAGCCCGCAGCTTCAACGAACGCGTCGGCCTCACCGGCATCGTGCTGACGCGCGTCGACGGCGACGGCCGCGGCGGCGCGGCACTCTCGATGCGGGCAGTCACCGGCAAGCCGATCAAGCTGCTCGGCACCGGCGAAAAACTCGACGCGCTGGAAGATTTCGATCCGGCGCGCATCGCCGGCCGCATCCTCGGTATGGGCGACATCGTCGCGCTGGTCGAAAAGGCCCGGACGACCATCGACGCCGAACAGGCCGCGCGCGCCGTCGAGAAAATGCGCAAGGGCGCGTTCGATCTCGCCGATCTGCGCGAGCAGCTCACACAGATGCAGAACATGGGCGGGATGAGCGGCCTGATGTCGATGCTGCCTGGCGTCGCCAAGATCAAGAATCAGATCGCGGAAAAGAATCTCGACGAAAAGGTGCTCAAGCGGCAGATGGCGATCATCGATTCGATGACGCCGCGGGAGCGCCGGCACCCGGATTTGTTGAAAGCAAGCCGCAAGCGGCGCATCGCCGCCGGCTCTGGGACCAAGCCCGAAGACATCAACCGCCTGCTGAAAATGCACCGCACCATGGCGGACGTGATGAAGGCGATGGGCGGCGCCAAGCGCGGGCCGATGGCCGGGCTTGCGAACATGCTCGGTCTTGGCGGCGGCATGCCGAGTCCAGAAGAGATGGCGAAGCTTGCGGCGAAAATGCCGGGCGGTCTGCCCGGAGGAATGCCGGGCGGGGGCGGTCTGCCGCCGAATTTGCCGGGACTGCCGGGCGGGCTTCCCGGTCTTGGTCCCAAGCTTCCCGGCGGATTGCCGCCGGGATTCCCTGGGCTTGGAAAGAAGAAATAATGCGCACGCACCCGCACGAGCGTTTTTCTGCTCAGGTTGCGCTTGATCCGCATACGGTCAGCGCATTCGCAAACGCAGTCGGCGATACCAACCCGGTGCATCACGACACCGAACTGGCGGCGAAATCACGCTTTGGCCGCTTGATTGCGAGCGGGCCGCAGACGACGGCGCATCTGCTGGCGCTAACGGCGTCGCACTTCTCCAAAGACGGCGCGATGCTCGGTCTGGAATTCTGGGTTCAGTTCCGGCGGCCGATTTACGCCGATGAAACCATCACGCTCGAGTGGCTCGTCGTATCGGTCAAACATAACCCGCGCCTTCATGGCGACGTCGTCGATTTACGCGGCCGCATCCGCAAGGAAAACGGCGAAACCGCCGTGGGTGCCAAAGGCCGCGTTCTGCTCACCCAAACTCACTAGCTCGTTCAACAAAGGAAAACACAATGCCCGTAGTTATCCGCATGGCCCGCGCCGGAACCAAGAAGCGGCCGTTTTATCACGTCGTCGTCGCCGACAGCCGCGCGCCGCGCGACGGGCGCTTCATCGAGCGCCTCGGCTATTTCAATCCGCTCCTACCCAAACACAAGACCGACCGGCTCAAACTCGACATGGACAAGGTCAAGGCCTGGATCGCCAAAGGCGCGCAGCCTTCTGACCGGGTGACGCGTTTTCTTGATGCCGCCGGCGTGATGAAGCGGGAGAAGCGCAACAATCCGGAGA
>JBAUGC010000578.1:0-2915 GCA_049679485.1 Xanthobacteraceae bacterium | reverse complement strand
TAAAAAGTTCAAGCATTGCTGCGGCAGGATCACGATTCACTAACAGGGAACCGGTCTTTACCCTACTCAGGGATGCGGTCCCCACGGTGCTGCTTGGAGGAGCTTCACCTCCTGAGTAATCAGCAGCGGACGGAATTTTGACGCGAATCCCTGAAGGAAATCCACGTTCGCGTAGACCGCGGCCCAATGCGCCCGGCGATCAGCATCATTATCGAACTTCCAGAGATGCACCAACTGGTTGATCGTGCCGGTGTCGGCTTGAAAATATCCGATCAACTTCTCGTCGTGGCCGCCCTTCTGGAGCGCCGGAAAACCAAGTTCCTGATAGAGCTTCACAGCCTCCGCCATCGTGCCGACTCTGAGCGTATAGGTTCGCAGTTCGTAGAGAGCCATCGGAAATACCCTTCCTCCTTTTGCGATCCATTGAGGCCGCGTTCCCCACAAGATTACGCACCAATTTCTGCCGCATTCGAACGCCGTCGACGAAACGTCACATATTCTACGTTTACCCTTCAGCTACGATTCCTAAGTATTTCCGGACCGAACTCAACGAACGCGGTGCTTCGCATGATGGGACTGCAGCAGATGGAACTGAGCGGGCAACGCGGGAACCCACTTGCGACCTGTACCGATTGCGGGGCCGCCGTTATAGCCGCGACAGCATCGAAATTCGTCAACGAGCGATGTGTCCGAAATGAATGGAGCTGTGACAGTTGCGGCAGCGAGTTCAAAACCTTCGCCTGTCTGAGCAAAGGCCAATCACCAGGCTCAGCAGCCGTGCCAGCAGCTGCCGCGGCGCGAGTCTGATCGCAGACTTCTGGGGCGATCCTTAGTGCAGAGCTGTTGCTTGATTGATATCTCGACGCTCAGTACTGACGGGCCTTGCCCGCAGCTTGACGTCGTGCCCCGGAAACTGATCTCGGAGCAACAAGCTGCTCGTAAAGCGTCCAAAAACCGTCGATGAGTAGACTTCACGTGTCCGTCGATCTGGATGACGTAACACTCATCAGGGCTCTGAGCGTTGATTTGGTTTGTCATGCGGAGCTCCAGCCGTCTCTTCGAGAAAGCGACCGTTAGGGTCGCCCCTCTCCCGAATGCTCCGATGCTTCATTGCGCCGTTTAATTTTATGTTAAATTTTTTGCAGTTTTCGATTGCATGAAATGAGTCCTACAATCTTTACCGTTTCCGCGCGGCGCCGAAAAATCTCGACAAGCTTATCCCCTTAGATCGCCCAGCCGATCTATTTGATGGCACTCATTAGCCCGAATACGCTTTTGGGCTTGTCGATCAAGTCGATAAATTTAAGAAGGATTCACGCTAGCCAGACAACAATGGCCGCGATTGCCCAGATCCCCCACCCAAAATAAGTCCTGATGCGCATCTTCAGGGTGGCTCCTCAAAGGGTCAGGTTCTTTTCTGTTGCCGCTTTCGTAGCCGGACACCCGGGCCGCCGCCGTTCTCGTCGATGAACTCGACGCCGGCTCCCTCTAACGCCATCCTCAGCGCAGCTACCGTCGATATGTGCGCAGCCATTATTCCTGGCGTCGATTCGAGCCGCTTTACCGTCGGAAGCGAGACTGATGAGGCGCGGGCCAGATCGCCCTGTTCCCAGCGGATGTGAATCGGCGTCCAATTTTTGACCCCACCCCACTCCGACTCTAAATTTTTGGTGCAGCGTAAGAATCGATCATGTTTCAAAGATTTGATCGGCGTCCAATCGTAGCCCCATCAATTTCCCGCAAAGAGCTTGTCAGTCAACGACTCGCGGCAGTTTGAGCGGGGGTCACTCGGCGCCGATTCACGCCGTGCGGCCATATTGGTCTTCAGGAGTTACCGCAGCTCCGGTTATAGCCGCGCCAATTCCGGAAGTATCGTGTTGCGGGCCGCTTCGAAGAGATACACGTCACCGCGGTTCGACAGAATCACAATGCCGAGTTTCTGCTTAGGCACCAATCCGAGATAGGCTGACGCGTTGTTGAGCCCGCCCGGCTTGTCGACGATTATTGGCCCGCCTAAAGTGTTGACCTCCCAGGCCATCGCCTGCGCATTCTGCGCATTGACGCGAAAAGCTTCGCGTTGCGTCGCCTGCAGGGCTTCTCGTAGCTGTGGGTCGATTACGCCCTCGCCTAGACTGGCCGCGAGAAGCTTCGCCAAATCGCGCGCCGACGAAAACATCTGTCCGGTGCCGGGAAAATCGTAATAGCCCTGCTGATTGCCGGGCGCGCCGATCGGCTTGCCGTCCGCGGAATAGCCCTGGACGAGGCGCCGTGCGAATTGCGGCCCCATTATCGCCTGGTTGTCCGGCCCGCGCTCGGGCACGAGGGTCGAATCCATCCCGAGCGGCTGAAGGATGCGGCTTTCGATCAGCTCGCGGATGGTCGAGTGGTAGCGGCGTTCGAGGGCAACCTGCAGCAGCACGTAGCCTGCATGTGTATAGATGCGCTGCTTGCCGGGTTCGACGCCGGCGGGCGGCGTCCAAGCGTTGAGCATGTCGAGAAACTCGGCAAACGAGTAGGATTCATTCGGCCAGGGCGGATGGTCTGTCGGCAGCAGCAGACCGGACGTATGGACCGCGAGTTCGCCGATCGTGACGCGGCGTATGTAGTCGCCGTGTAATTCGCCCACGTATTTGGCGACCGGGTCGTCAAGGCGAAGTTCCCCGCGCAGCATCCCATCCGCCACCAGGGTGGCCTCGAACAGCTTGCGCACCGATCCGATGTTGAACAGCGAGTCCGTGGTGATTGGCCGCTGCGCCGCCCGGTCGGCCAACCCGCCATTGAAGAACAATGTGCGGCCGGCGATGCGGACTGCGATTGCCGCCCCGCCGGCGCCGTTTGCCGGCACCAGCGCGTCGATCTCGTGAACGATAATGCGTTCGACTTCCGCATCCATATCGGTGTGCGCGTTGGATTTG
>JBAUGC010000577.1:0-2023 GCA_049679485.1 Xanthobacteraceae bacterium | reverse complement strand
TGTGCAAGCCGGGGCAGCCCGCGCCCTACAGCGAGTTCCCCTACGTCGCACTGGCAATCGTGGCGGTGGCCACCGTGATCGCGTGCGTCACCGTGCGCCGCCATCCCTCGACCGGCTCCGGCGAGGGGACAACGTTCGCCGAGTCCTGACGTTGACGCCAAGACATCCAACGCGAGAGCGATGCGCGTGCGAATGCGTGACCGAGGCTCAGCAATGCAAAGCGGTTCTTTGCATTCCCATGCCGAGTGCCGCCGCGTGCTCGTGCAGCTCCTCGCGGGCGTCGGGGTGCGCGGCGTGCTCGATGATCAGCTGCGCCTGTGCTCGCTGACTGCGGCCGAAGATGTGTGCGCAGCCCTGCTCGGTTATCACCGCGGAGTGCTGGAAGGAGGTCACCGGGTCTGTCAGCCGGGGGACGATCGTCGAGGTGTCGCTGGGCTCGTGCCATGAGCGCAGCGCAATCACGGCGTGACCACCGGGTGAGTGCAGGGCGCCCGCCACGAAATCGGGCTGGCCGCCGTAACCGGAGTACAGGCGTCCGCCGATGTGGCTGGCGCCGGCCTGGTCTTGAAGGTCGACCTGCAGCGCGGTGTTCACGGAGATCATCCCTGGGTGCGCGGCGATACGGGATGGGTCGTTGGTCGTCTCGGTACGGGTCATCCTCAGCCTGGGGCTCTGATCGACCCACTCATAGAGCTCAGGCGAGCCGAACAGGAATGAGCACACGATCGGACGTGCCGGGTCCAGCGCTCCACCCCGGTCGAGCTCCATGACACCGTCGCTGATCATCTCCGAGAAGATCGCGAGATCCCGGCGGGCGGCGAGCGCATGCAGTGTCGCGTCGGGAACCTGGCCGATGCCGAGCTGCAGGGTGGACCCACCGTCGATCAGGCCGGCGGCGAATTCGGCGATCTGCTCGGCGTGCTCGTGCCCCGGTCCGATCGCGGGCGAGGGGAGGTCTTCCTGCACCTCGATCGCGAGGTCGATGAGGTCCACGTCCAGCTCGCTGTCGCCAAGCGTGTAGGGCATCCGTGGGTTGCACTGCGCGATCACCAGGCCGCCACGTGCACGGACGCGCTCGACCGCGGCGGGGAGGATGTTCACCTCGATCCCGAGCGAGACCTTGCCCGCGCGGGGAGTCGAGGTGTGCAGCAGCACGACATCGGGCTGGCGCATAGTCGCGAACAGCCTCGGGACGAGCGACAGGCGCATCGGCAGGTAGTTCAGCCGCTCACCGGCATCACGCATCCCGGGTCCGACGAACGGCGTCTCGAGGATCACACCGTCGCGTGCGGGCAGCGGCGCCTGCGCAGCGAGCATGAACAGCCGGTAGCGCTCCACCGTCCGCTCAAGCGCGTCCAGCAGAACTCGCGGGGTGGCGAGATTCCCGCTCGCGACGACCCTCGGCTCCA
Organism: Xanthobacteraceae bacterium; assembly: GCA_049679485.1. GTDB lineage: Bacteria > Pseudomonadota > Alphaproteobacteria > Rhizobiales > Xanthobacteraceae > BOG-931. The sequence continues at coordinate 614 of JBAUGC010000577.1, read as the reverse complement.
CCACTGGCAGCGCTGCGAGGGTCTCCTCGAGCTGCTGCTCGGAGATCACCCGCATCTATGCCGCCGCGGGCACGGGCGCCATCACCTTGGCCGCGAGGTCGACGAGCCGCGAGGAGTAGCCCCACTCGTTGTCATACCAGGCGACGACCTTCACCTGTGTCCCATTCATGACGCTGGTCAGCTGCGAGTCGAAGATCGAAGAGAAGGAGGACTTGACGATGTCGCTGGAGACGATCGGATCCTCGCTATAGGAGAGGATGCCTGCCAGCGGGCCGTGCTCGGCGGCGTCTGCGAACGCGGCGTTGACCTCCTCGGCGCTCGTTGCTCGCTCGGTCTCGACGGTGAGGTCGACGATCGACCCAGTTGGCGTCGGCACGCGGATCGCGATCCCGCCCAGTCGCCCGTCGAGCTCGGGGATCACCAGGCCGAGCGTCTTCGCCGCCCCGGTCGAGGTCGGCACGAGGTTCAGCGCGGCGGCGCGCGCACGCCGCAGGTCGGAGTGCGGCCCGTCGAGCAGGTTCTGATCCGCTGTGTAGGAATGGATCGTGGTCCTCTGACCGTGGCGGATGCCGATCGTCGCGTGGAGCACCGTGGCGACCGGCGCGAGACAGTTG
>JBAUGC010000576.1:0-7935 GCA_049679485.1 Xanthobacteraceae bacterium | reverse complement strand
GTCTACTTCCGAGTCGGGGACGTCGATGCTAAACCGCTTGGCCTCGTTTACTTCCAAAATCTCGTCGATGAGGCTGTCGAGCGCCTCCTTGCGCGAAGTCACTTTCTTGGTGCTCAGCTGAATGAACTTGGCGCGGTGCTCAACGTCAAGGTTCGTAATAGGGGTGCCGTTTACGAACACAACGACCTGTTGCGCGCATGCGACCGATGGAACCGCAAGCGTCAGCGCGGCGACAAGCAGGGCTGCAGCGACAGCCTCGCGGCGGCGATAGGACAGGTTAGACACGATCACCTCTTGTCTCATCGTAACGGGTACGGCCGTCTTCTCCTTCCAGCTCCCAGTTCGGTTGGCGCAATATGGCGTCGTTCCGAAAAACTTAGAATGCACTCGTCCCCGAGGCTAATACATTAGGCCCGAGCGTACGCAAGCTGAACTGAAACATAACCGTGTTGTTCAGAGTGGGTGTTGTTCCGGTATAAATATACGACGAGATGTAGTTCAGCGACACAAGGAGACAATCGTCAGTATAACCTACTCCAAAGCGGGTCTGCTCGAATTGATTAACGGCAAGATCGTACCGGAGCGAGCCCAGCAGGACCCAGTTCTGCGTAACCTTGACCGCGGCTCCGGCGAGCACTTCCTCCCGTCGGGTTAGGAACCCGATTTCGGGTTGTGGCGCGTAGTCACCGTACATCAACTCGAATGTCCAGCGATCGAAGTTGGCGCGGGTCTCGAACTCGAGCCGCTCCGGCGTCCAAGGCGCTACGTTTTCGCCGAGTCCCGGATCGAACCCGCCGGAGGAGAAACGAGCGTGCGCAATGAATGAGAAGACCTGGTTCGGCTGATACATCAGTCGTCCGACGTAATCGGATATGGTCTTGTCGAGCCCGCTTTCAGCGCCGGTATTGATGAGGTCGGCTGCGGCAAAGGAGTTCGCGCCGTAAATCTGATAAGACTGTCCGAACAGGGCATTGAACGAGCCGGCGCCGTTGACCTGAGCGGTGTATTCGAAACCGGCATTGACGCGGCCGCCGCCTTCGACGCGGTCCCAGCCCGAGAATTTATCGATCGAGAACAGATTGCTGTCGCTGAAGACGACGCTCTGAGCATCCTCGTTCGGCCATCGACCGATCTGGGTCTCGTTCGGCCGCAGGATCAGCTGTGCGATCGGCTTGACGGTCTGTGTGCCCCACGGCTCGACGTCGATGAGGGGGTAGCGATATTCGACCCCGATGTCGGGCATGGCACGCGCCAGCTCGCTGCTGCCCGGATTAATGAAGTTCGATGTGCCCGCCTGGTTTTCAATATCGAGCTGCGCAACGTCGCCGCGTACGCCGAAGAACGGCGTAATCATTTGGCCGTTATCGGTGACAAATGTGCGCCGCCAGTCGAGTTCGCCGGAGGCCCGCGAATAGGTTCCGGCAATGCCCCGCAGCAGGCAGTTTGAGGACGTCATGACGGCCGGATTGTTTGACGTGCACAGGTTGTTGGTGGCCGCGTTCTGATTGATAGCGTCGAATTCCGCTTGCTGGCGCGTCAGGCTCGTAAGATTGAATTTGTAGCTCAGCTCGCCGCCCCAGATCGACTGCGGAACGGCGTTGGAGTAATCAAGGACCGGGTGGATAACTGGAATCTCCGCCTGGATGTCCTGGCCGGAGAAGCCGTAGTAGTAGACCGTGCGGATATCGAAATAGCTGCGGTCCCCGGCGCCGGTAAGGTAAAGTTGCGAGACGCCTTCGGTGGCGACACCGGTGTGGAATGGATCAAAGCCACTGAGAAATTGCCCGAGCTGATAGTCGTAGAGGAACTCGGGGTCCGTCATCAACAGTCCGGTCCATCCCCAAACCCATCTGTCGGTCAAAGCGAACTGGCCCGCGGTCTGGATCGCACCGCGGAATGTATTAGCGGTCGGGCTGTCGGGACCGTCGCGACTGGCGAAATATCCCGGGTCCTGCTGAAAAATGCCGGCGGCCTTGATCGAGTATGACCCGTCCATCAAACGCTGGCGCCAAGCTCCCTGAAACAACTCGCCTTGTTTCGTCGTCGCGGTCACCCCAAAGGTCACATCGTAGCTTGGTGCCAGCGCCCAGAAATAATCGACTTCGGCGCCGCCGCCGTATGCGGTGCCGTAAGTGAAGGTCGGATAAAGAAAGCCGCTCTTGCGCGTGACCGATGGATCAGGCGACGACAAGAATGGAAAATACATTAGCGGCACGCCGAAAAACTCGATACGGGCATCCTCGAAATAGAGCATCTTCTCGCCGTTATCGTGGATGATCCGGGCGGCCTCGACCTGCCACAACGGCGGCTTTTTCGGATCGTCCTTGCACGGCTGGCATGCGGTGTAGACGCCATTTTCCATCACCGTGTAGTTGCCTTTGACGCGGTCGGCGCGGCTGGCGGCAAACCGCGTATCGTCGACGGTCTCGAGGCGGAGCGAATCGACGAAGCCGTCACGGTAGTCTTGGGTCAAATCCATGAACTGGCCGTACGTGATCTTGCCGTCGGCCTCGGTCATTCGGACGTTGCCGCGCGCCTGCAGACGCTTGGTCTTTTGATAGTACACGACCTCGTCGGCTTCGACCGTTGCGCCGTTGTAGTACAGCTGAACATTGCCGACAGCCGAAACCGTGCTGTTGGTGTAGTCGTATCGGATCTCGGTCGCCTGCACGAGCATCGGCGCGTCGGACTCGTTTGCCGGCGGCTTTGGCTGCGTCGGTCTTTCGGGGAAATGCAGCAGATTCTGGGCCGATGCAGGCGCGGCGATGAGCAGCTGGCAGGCGGCAAACGCCAATAGTGCAGCGACAAACGCTATGCCGACCCGAACGCCACCGCTGACGCCAGGCCGGAAACGGCCGAACGCACGCGCCACTAACCGTCCTCCTGGTGTAACAGCACAACGAAACCAGTAAGACTACCGACCACTACCGGAATCCATGCCGCCATGACCGGCGACATAAGTTCCGATTTGCTCATGTCCTCCGTGAACTTTGACAATACGAACAGCAGAAAGCCGGCCGAGATTCCGCCCAGCACCATCTTTTGCACGCCGCCGAAACGAAAGAAGCGCAGGCTCACCGACGCGGCGAGCAATACCATCGCGGTGAGCAGAAACGGACGCGACAACAATTGCTGGTATTGCAGACGATAGCCTGCGGCCACCAGCCCCGCTCGCTCCGCCAAATCGATGTAGAAGGGAAGTTCCCAGAACGGGACGGTCTCCGGTGTAGCAAAGCTTTCCCGCACTTGGGCGAGGGTCAAATTTGTGCCGATGCGGTAGTTGTCTCGGACGACGGACGGATTGCCGTTCGAATAGATGTGCGCGTCCTCAAATAGCCAATAACCTTGTTCCAGGGAGGCGTTCTTCGCCTCGATTCGCTCCCGAAACTGGCCGGAATTATCGAACGTAAATACGGTGACGCCGCCGAGTTTTGAGCCTTGCTCGCGGCTCGACTTGGCGTTGATGATGGCGGCCCCGTCGGCGCTCTTCTGACGTACCCAAAAATCCCCTGAGCTGCCGCCCTGCAGTGCCGCGGATGGAAGCTCGCCCATCATCTCGGCTTCGAGGCGCTTGGAGCGTTCGTGCAGCACTGCGGCGAGCGGGTTGTAGAGCGTGGTGGCGGCCACGCCAAACAAAAACGCGACGACCATAGCTGGCGCTACGAACTGCCAGGCGGAAACGCCCGCTGCCCGCGCCACGACCAGTTCGAGCCGGCGCGAAAGCGTCAGGTAGCACGACATCGCTCCAACCAGCACCGCGAACGGCAGGATGCGCTCAGACAGCTGGGGAACGCGGAAAACGGAAATCTCGGCAAGCACCCAGGCCGTGGCGTGTGGCCAGTCCGAGCTGCGGCGCAACAGCTCGACGTAGTCGATCATCGCGGCAAGCGCCACTACGCCGAAGAATGTGCCGACGACGGATTTGAGAAAGCGAAATCCGAAATAGCGTGACAGCGTACCCGTCAACATCGCGCGCGCCTCAACTTGCCGTCGCTCGCGCGAAGCGTTCGGTAAGCGCGGTTGCGAATTTGGCAACTGCCGAGGCTGGCTCGATCGCTCGTCCCCGCGATATTTGCCACAGGCCGGCGGCAATCGCGCCGAACAGCGCGACATATTGCACCGCGAGTACACTCGGGGTGTGCACGCCGATGATCACGCTGAGAAAGCCGACGAGGCGCAGCAGTGACACCGTACCGATCAGACTCAGTGCCGCGAGCGCGCGGCTCTGCCGGGTCGTCTGCGGCGGGCCGAGGAAAGTGTAAGCAAGGATGACGAACGCCAGCGGATAAAGCGGGGTGGCAAAACGGTCGTGGAGTTCCGACCGGTACTCACCCGGTTGCGCCACGTATAGCGGGTCATCCGGCGCCGGCCACATCAGCTCCCAAATGTATTTCTCCCGTGTGTTGTAGACGACGGTATGGGGCCCGGCGGCAAACTTTGAAAGATCGAAGGCGTACCGGTCAAACGTCACGATGCGCGGATCGCTCTGGCCGGGCTCGAGACGCTGAACGCTGCCCTTCTCAAGCACGAGGAACGAGCCGGTATCGTTCTTCACGATTTCACCCTGCTCAGCGAGATAGGTGGCATGTTCCTTGGGATCGCGACGATCGTCGAGGAAGATGCCGACCAGCAATCCGTTGGGACGCCGATCGGCGATGTGGAAGGTAAGGTTACCGCCTATGGTCGCGAAACGACCAGGCTGAACGATGTTGCTGAGGATGTCGGCGCGAACCTGGGTGGCCCAATCGCGCAGTTCACGGAGACTCAGCGGCGAAATGTAGACTGCAATGGCCGAGACCAGGAGCGAAACCACCAACGCCACGCCGATAAATGGACTGAGCAGTCGCCACGGCGAAACGCCGGCGGCGTTCATCACGATGATCTCGGAATCGGAACTGAGCTTGTTGAGAATGTGGGCAACGGCGAGCACGAGCGAAATCGGCGCAATCATCATCACCAGGAGTGGAATCAGCAGTCCGGTGATGCCGACGAAGACGAGAACCGTTTGGCGCTGGCTGGTGATGAGATCGAATTCACGGATGGCCTGCGTGAACCACATCACAATGGTCAGGCTGACGCAGGTAATCAGAAATGCACCCAGCGTGGTGCGAAACATATAGCGGCCGATCGACCCCATCGGACGTGACATCCCCACTGACGGGCCCCGCGGCCGCGCTCGGCTCCCCATCGAAGGCGATTGCCACCTCCCAAGCCGAGTTCCCGTAGTACGCAAGCAATTTCATGCGTTCACAAAATGGCCTCGCCAAGGCAATTCCATTGAAATTCCTAAGCTAACGGTTGCTAAGGGTTAATAGATTCTATCCAAGCGAGCCGGGCGGCCAGACCCGCACTCGCGAGAAGCTGCTTTGCACGTTTGCGCCGTCCGGTTCATATGACGGGCCAAGCGCCGGGGGAAATCCGGCCAACAGGAATTCGGATCATGCCCGAACTCAAGATCAGCTTCACATCATTTGACCGCTTGCGCGGAGTTCTGGTTACGTTCTGTGGGGAGCACCTCAAGTTCGGGCCAGCGACTCAGAAGATTCTAGCGCCGATCAGCGATCACCTGCGCCGCGCCGCGGCTGCAGATCGGTTCACCGGAAAAAGCGGATCGACCCTCGACATTATTGCGCCGGCGGATCTCAACGCGCCGCGTCTGGTCGTGGTCGGCATTGGCAAGGAGCGAGACTTGAAAGATCGCGATCTTGTCAGACTGGGCGGTATCGCCGTTGGCGCAGTGCCCGGCGCTGCCGCACAGGCGACGATTGTGACCGAATTCGCGGCGGGCGCGCTTAAGGGCGATCAGATTGCCGCTCTGATACTGGGAGCCCGCCTGCGAGCGTACAGCTTCGATCGCTATAAGACCAAGCGCAAGGAAGGCGAGGAACGGCCGACCAAGGTCGAGGTGAATTTCGCCTGCGCCAACCCGGTCGCCGCCGAAAAGGCCTGGGCAAGTACCGTGGGGCTCGCCGACGGTGTTGTGCTGGCGCGTGACCTCGTCAACGAGCCAGCCAACGTACTCTATCCGGGAGAGTTTGCTCGCCGCGCGTCCGACTTGCGAAAACTCGGTATTCTGGTCGAGGTTCTTGACGTGGCGGCGATGAAGAAACTCGGCATGGGGGCGCTTATCGCCGTGGGCCAGGGCTCGGCGCATGAATCGAAGGTTGTGGTCATGCGGTGGAACGGCGGCAAACGCGGCGCCGACCCGGTAGCGTTCATCGGCAAGGGTGTGTGCTTCGATAGAGGCGGCATTTCGATCAAGCCGGCGCAAGTCATGGAGGACATGAAAGGCGACATGGCAGGAGCCGCTTGCGTCGTCGGGCTGATGCGGGCGCTGGCTTCGCGCAAGGCCAAGGTCAACGTCGTCGGCGCCATCGGGCTTGTCGAGAATATGCCCGACGGCAAGGCGCAGCGGCCAGGGGACATTGTCACAACGATGTCGGGACAGACCGTCGAAGTCATCAACACCGACGCCGAGGGCCGCCTCGTGCTTGCCGACGTGCTGCACTACGTCAACAAACGATTCAAACCGAGATTCATGATCAATCTGGCAACTTTGACCGGCGCCATCATCGTGGCGCTCGGGCAGGAGTACGCCGGCATGTTCTCCAACGACGACAAGCTCGCCGAACGTTTGACGAAGGCAGGAGAGGCGACCGCCGAGCGGGTGTGGCGAATGCCGCTTGGGCCGGAGTACGACAAGATGATCGACTCGAAATTTGCCGACATGAAGAATACTGGCGGGCGTCACGGCGGCTCGATTACGGCGGCGCAATTTCTGCAGCGCTTCGTCGACAAAACGCCGTGGGCGCATCTCGACATTGCCGGCACCGCACTCGGCTCGCCGCAGACCGATATCAACAAAAGCTGGAGTTCCGGCTGGGGTGTGCGCCTGCTCAACCGTCTTGTTCAGGATTACTACGAACGCTGATACCGACACTTTCTCGGCAAAGTCGAACGATGACTGAAATTCTGTTTTATCAGCTCAAAGGCCAAACGCCGGAGCAAGTGCTGCCGGCGCTGTTACACAAGTCGCTCGAGCGCGGCTGGCGCGTCGTGGTGCAGGGTTCGTCGGAAGAACGCATCGAAGCACTCGACGCGCATTTGTGGACCTGGCGCGACGACTCATTTCTGCCACACGGGACCTGGCGCGATAACGAAGCGGCCCAGCAACCCATCCTGCTGACCCTTCACGAGCATAATCCCAACGGCGCCGGGGTACGATTTCTCATCGAGGGTGCGGCGATGCCCAGCGACGCCAAAGCTTATGAACGCCTCGTGCTGTTGTTCGACGGCGACGATGCCGAAGCGCTTGACGCCGCGCGAGCGCGTTGGAGCGAGGCAAAATCCGCAGGTTTTGAAGTGACTTATTGGCAGGCTGACGAAAACGGCGGCTGGCGGCGACAGGGCTAAAACGCAGCCGCAAGCTTGATCGCAAGACTTGGTTGCATGTTATTGATGGATTGAGCATTTCTGCTGTAGCGGTTTGCTATCGCAAAGCCCGTCTGGCGACACTATATTTTTTGCTCAAGTCTCTGTTTGCCTATATAGTGGTTCTATGAATACACGTTCAGTGAAGAGTAAGCCTGTAAAGGCAATCCGCAGTCCAGGTGTTCGAAAGGCTGTTTCGCGGCAGATTTCGGGCAATCAGGAGCCTATCAACGCCGTCAAAATAGCGAGCGTCAGCGTCGCCGAAGTGACGATGCGCGCGCCGCTGTTGCGTGCCCATAAATTCCGCGTCGGACAAACGGTCTTGTACACCTCGAGCCCGATCAGCCGTCCTGGTGCGAGCGGCACCTACAAGGTGGTTAAGCTGTTGCCGTCCGACGGCGACGACTATCAGTACCGGATCAAAAATTCCGGCGAAGCCTTTGAGCGGGTGGCCAAAGAAAGCCAGCTCGAGGTCGATCACTGAAAGTCGGGCGGACGTTTGCC
>JBAUGC010000575.1:0-2327 GCA_049679485.1 Xanthobacteraceae bacterium | reverse complement strand
ACGATCAAATACACGCATCAGGCCGCCGGCCTGATTAACGACAACAAATATTACGAGGCGAGCCAGGTGCTGAGGCAGGCGCAGGACAACTTGCGCTTCGATATCGCCAGCATCCCGGCCACACCGTCGAGCAAGTAGAAGTGAGCCAGCCCCTGGTCGCGCGTCGATGCGTTACCGATGGCGCTTATGATGATTACAGACCGGCGCGGCGATAGCCAACATTAGCCGACCTATCGGAAGGGAGGGCGGAAAATTCCGCTCTCCCTTTTTAAGGTTAGGGCGAAATCAACATCAAAATGCTTCTGGATCAATACTGCGCCTGGCTTGAGCGCCTGGACCGTTGAAGTATCGTCGCTGATAAAAACGTGCGGAACGAACCCGGTGCAGAATATTTGCTCGACGGCAGAGACGCCACTTCACTGCATTAGCCCCGCGGGCGAACCCGATTTTTCTCGTATCTGGAACATCACTGCCATTCCTCGCGCTTTGGGCACGTTAGCCGCGCGGGCGGCGCGCGTGTGATACTCGGCGCAATATGCGCGCGTTCTGAGGTGCGTTGGCCATGGGGTGACCGCAGATGTGAGCTCTGTTTGTAACAGCGGTTTGAGCTGGACCAAATAAGAACGCGGCAAAAGAGTTGCCTCATCCACCGGCTCTGATTGTGGGGGGCGCTCCGGGCGGATCCAGCGCAAGCGAATATCGCAACCTGTGGTACAGCCACAGGGCCACGGCGGATGGACCACGATTGGACGCGGTTTGATCGCGCTTAGCTAGCTACTTCCCATAGGATCTGGTACGGAAAGCTCGGTATATCGCTCATAGGGATGCCCGCACAAACCACACGGCCGCCCTTACGGACCGCTTTCAGCGCGGTGGGAATGAGAGCGCCAACGGGCGCAAAAATGATCACTGCATCGAGCAGTTCGGGTGGCATTTCGTCGGATCCTCCCGCCCATGCCGCGCCGAGACTCCGCGCGAATGTCTGAGTCGCGCGATCGCCCGGCCGCGTAAAGGCAAACACCGCGCGCCCCTGCCACTTCGCAACCTGCGCCAGGATATGGGCCGCGGCGCCGAAGCCGTAGAACCCAAGCTTTTTCCCATCGCCAGCGATCAACAGCGACCGCCAGCCGATCAGGCCGGCACAGAGCAAGGGGGCAAGGGCCACGTCGCTGCCGGCCTCGCCGAGTGGAAACGCGAAGCGTGCATCGGCGATCGTCGCGGTCGCATAGCCGCCGTCGCGTGTGAACCCCGTGAAGAGCGGATGGTCGCACAGATTCTCCCGGTGCATCATGCAATAAGGACAGATGCCGCAGGTATGGCCGAGCCATGGAATGCCGACACGGTCTCCCATCTGCAGGTCCTCAACGCCGGCGCCGATCGCATCGATCCTGCCAACAATCTGATGGCCACGAATAATCGGAATGTGCGGGTTGGGTAGTTCGCCGTCGACGACGTGCAGGTCGGTGCGGCAAACACCACACGCGGTCACCTTGACTCGAATCTCGCCCGGCCCGGGTTCGCGGTCGGCGAGATCAGTCCACTCAAGCACGGTCTTGAGCTTTTTTAGCACCATTGCCTGCATGGTCTTGTCTTTGGTTCGCCGGTTGACAGAACTGGATTCTCAGAAGGTCCCTTTGATCCTAGCCGTTCGACAGCAGTTTAAGTTTCTGCAAAACGCGTGGCAGAACATCCGGCAAATCCTCCGCTACCAGTCCCAACCCGTATTCGGTCGCCGCGGCGCCATGCAGCCAAGCTGCTGCAGCTGCCGCCTCGAAGGCGGCCATTCCCTGTGCGAGCAGCGCTGCGACAAAACCTGTCAGGACGTCGCCGCTCCCACCCGTAGCGAGCTGCGCAGGGGCGTTGGAATTGATAATTGCGCGTCCATCCGGAGCGGCGATGACGGTATCCGGGCCCTTGAGCAGCACGACGGCGTTGCACTGCTTCGCCGCGTTGCGCGTTCGTTGCAACTTGTCGCCCTCGAAATAAAAGAGGCGTTTGAATTCACCGGCATGCGGGGTCAGCACGCATGGTCCGACAATCGCTTGAAACAGGTCCTGTGGAGCCTCGGCGAAAGAGGTTAGAGCGTCAGCATCGAGGACCACCGCGCGCTTGGTCGCGAGTGCGGCAAGAACGAACTGCCTGGTCGATGCACCAACACCAGCTCCCGGGCCGATGGCGATAACGTTGCGACGCACGTCGGCGAGCAAGCCCTCAAAATCTTCGAAGCCGTCAAAGCTATGAACGATCGCGTTGACCAATGACGTCGCGTAAATGCTCCACACCTTGGCGGGGGCGGCAAGCGTAACCATGCCCGCCCCGGCGCGCGA